>JAQUGH010000088.1 GCA_028684195.1 Clostridia bacterium
GAAAAGATGGAAGACATAGCTATTCAGAAACAACAATTATCTAAAGAATTGGAACAGCTAGGAAATGAAAAGAAGGTTATAAGTAAGCAGCTTGAGGAGCATAGATTACAGGGTACGGAACTTTTGAGTCAATTAAAGGATAATAAAGAAAAACTACATATATATGAAAAATTGTTAAAGGAAGAAAATGATAAAGATGAGAAGGAACGGGGAAATTTAGAAGAATTAAAAAATTATCATTTTGAATTATTACAGGATGAAACAAAGGTTCAGAATGAAATTATGATATTGAATCGTAGAATTGAAGCTATCAAAAAGCAGGAGGAACAGATTAAGAGCAGGGAAGATAAGACGCAAGAAGAAATTACTGAAGTTATGGAGAAAGTGTCGACCTCGGAGAAGGAGGCTTTTGATAATAACGCATTTATATTTGCTTTGGAAAAGGAGCTTGTAGAAAGCGATAAAAGGTTTTTGGAAGAAAGAGAAGAATTAAAGAAACAGCAACAAAAAAATCTTGTACAAAATGATGAAAAGAACAACTTATTATCTCGTCTTAAGCTTCTTTCTGAAATGGAAAAGGAAGGTCAAGGCTATGGACATGGAGTAAGAGAGATTCTTCAATTAAAAGCTAATCAGTATATGGCAGAAATTATTGGCACGGTGGCTCAAATAATTCAAGTTCCAAGGGAATATGAGAAAGCAGTAGAGGTTGTGTTAGGTGGTTCATTGCAACATATTGTTACAGAAAATGAAAAGGTAGCACAGGAAGCAATAAATTGGTTAAAAACAAATAATAAAGGACGAGTGACATTTTTACCTCTTGATACAGTTAAGGGAACGTTAATAAATGATCATAGTATACCTGAAGGAAAAGGGGTAATTGGTCGGTTAAGTGAATTGGTATGTTGTGAAAGTAAATATAGAGGAATTATAGATTATTTATTAGGTCGTGTATGGTTGGTAGATGGATTGTCTGTTGCAGTAGAAAAAGGCAAGGAAACGAGATTTAGGTATAAACTAGTTACCTTGGAAGGTGAGACGGTTAATCCGGGAGGTTCACTTACAGGAGGAAGTGGGAAAGGTTCTAATAGCAGTGTACTTGGTAGAAGAAGAAATATAGAAGAGCTTGAAAAAAAGATTAAAGAGTTAGATATTAACATAATACAGGGGAGTAAAAGGGAAGAAAAATTAGAAGTTATAGTTCAAGAAACTCAAAATAAGCTTGAAGATGTAAAGGAAAGGATACAAGGGTTGCGTCTTAAAGAGGTTGAGGTAAGTAGCGTTTTAGAACGTTGGCGTGGTGATAAAGAACGTCATGAGTTAGAATTGGAAAATTTGAAGTTAGATATAAATGAAGCAAATAATGAAAAAGAAGATACACTTCAAAATATTAAAAGATACGAGGTTGAAAAGGGTAATTTCAAGGAAAAGATAGCTTTGTGTTTAAGTCAAATAGGAGAATTAGGGGAGAAGACGAAACAAAGACAAATAGAAAAATTAAAAAAGAATGAAGCTTTAACAGAACTGCGTATTGAGGTAGCTACTGTGGAGGCTAAGCTAGCAACTTATAAGAAAGAAGAGAATTATTTTCTTGAACGCTTAGCTCAAGTTGAACAAGAAAATATTGAAAAAAACAAAGAAATATTTAATATAGATGCGAAAAAGGTTGAACTTGACAACTCGTTTTTAGAAACAAAAAATAACATTGCTTTAGCGACAAAAGGTTTGCAGGATTTAGAACAACAGTTAAAAATGATTAGACAAGGCAAGACTAATGTTCAAGATATGATCGTGGGGATTTCGCAAGATATAAAAAAGTACAGTCATTTGTTAAAGGAAAAAGAGGACAGGGTACATCAAATACAATTAGAACAATCAAAGCTGGAGTCAGCTTTAATTGTGTCAAAAAGAAGATTAGAGGAACAGTATGCGTTGACAGTGGATGAAGCAAAAACCAAAGGAAATGTTATTGAGGAACGTAAGAAGGCTTTGGAAAGAATAGCTATATTGAAATTTGAAATTAATGAATTAGGTGAAGTGAATTTAGGAGCTATTGAAGAATATGAAAGATTAAAAGAAAGATTGGATTTTTTAAATGCACAGGTTAATGATATGCTAGAGGCTAAAGAAAGATTAAAAGTAGTTATTATGGAAATGGATCAGATCATGGCGCAAAGATTCAAGGAAACCTATATTAAAGTAAACCAAGCATTTGGAGAAGTCTTTTCCCAACTCTTTGGTGGGGGAAAAGCAGAGCTTATGTTGAGTGAACCGGGTAATCTTTTAGAAACAGGAGTAGAAATAATTGCTCAACCACCAGGAAAGAAAACCCAAAACCTTTCGTTGTTATCAGGTGGAGAAAGGGCATTGACAGCTATTGCTCTTTTGATGGCGATGTTAAAGGTTAGACCGAGTCCGTTTTGTGTTTTGGATGAAATAGAATCACACCTTGATGAAGCGAATGTAGATCGGTTTGCGGATCTTTTAAGGAATTTTTCTCTCAAGACACAATTTATCGTAATATCTCACCGGAAGGGAACGATGGAGGTTGCAAATGTTTTATACGGTATCACAATGGAGGAAAATGGGATATCACGTCTTGTTTCAGTTAAATTAGAAGATGCAGTGAATTAATTTTAGTTGTATTAAGAAATGGAGTGTCGTGTAATGGGCTTTTTGGGTTCCCTTTTTAATAAGGTAACGGAAGTAGTAACGGGTAGACGTTCGATTGATGATGAACTTTTTGATGAGTTGGAAGAATTGTTAATTTTAGCTGATATTGGTGTGGGAACGGCTGTGCAGTTAGTTGAAATTGTTCGGAAGAGAGCTCGGGATGAAAAACTATCTGAAGCGATCGAACTTCGAGATATACTTAAAGAAGAAATTACTAAAATGTTAGAAGAGGGTAAGCATAGCTTGAATTTGAGTGAGGGCGGATTATTACCTATTTTGGTGGTGGGGGTTAATGGTGTTGGCAAAACCACTTCCGTTGGAAAATTAGGGTATTGTTTAAAAAAACAGGGCTACAAAGTGCTGGTTGCTGCAGCTGATACTTTTCGTGCTGCCGCTACAGAGCAGTTAGAAGTGTGGTGTAAGCGAGCGGGACTAGATATAATTCATCATCAGGAGGGAGCCGATCCTGCCGCTGTTGTCTATGATGCGATTCAAGCAGCAAAAGCAAGAAGGATGGATATTATTTTAATTGATACAGCAGGGCGGTTACAAACCAAGATAAATCTAATGGAAGAATTAAAGAAAATAAAACGTGTTATTGAGAGAGAAATTCCTGATACAACAGAAGAAGTTTTTCTCGTTCTTGATGCGACAACTGGACAGAATGCTTTATCACAAACCAAATTATTCACGGAAGCAGTTGGCGTAACAGGCGTAATATTAACCAAAATGGATGGAACAGCAAAGGGGGGTGTTATGTTGGGTGTACAAAATGAATATAAAATCCCTGTGAAATATATCGGTCTGGGAGAAAGCATAAATGATTTTAAAGAGTTTAAACCAGATGAATTCAGCAAGGGTTTGTTTGAGTAAGTAGTGCAGAGTAGTGTAGATTTAAATTGAGCAAAGGGGAGGATATGAATAATGTTACAGGTTGATTTGGCTGTTATTGGTGGATCAGGTGTATATAGAGTTGATATGCTGAAAAATGTTGAGGATGTAGATATTGAAACTCAATATGGTCAAGTGAATTTTCTCATTGGTGATTGTAAGGACAGGAAAGTAGCTTTTTTGGCAAGGCATGGCAAGGATCATTCAGTAGCACCACATATGATAAATTATAGGGCGAATATCCAGGCCATAAAAAATTTAAATGCTAAAAAAATAATCGCAACTGCTGCGGTGGGATCTTTAAATAAAGATATGGCACCAATGGATTTTGTATTGCTAGATCAATTTTTGGATTTTACTAAGACGAGAAAAAGTACTTTTCATGAGGATGGGTCACAGGGAGTTGTACATGTTGATGTGACAGAACCATATTGCTCAGAAATGAGAAGTTTTTTGTATAATAAGGCAAAAAGTCTTGGAATAAGAGTACATAATGGGGGATGTTATGTTTGTACTGAAGGACCAAGGTTTGAAACACCAGCGGAAATAAAGATGTTTAAACAATTTGGCGGAGATTTAGTGGGCATGACGAGTGTGCCAGAGGTTGTTTTGGCGAGGGAAGCAGGTTTGCCTTATGTAACGGTGGCGATGGTTACAAATTATGCTGCGGGTATATCCCCTACAATACTTTCACATAGGGAAGTTTTAGAGTGTATGAAAATGTTAAGTGGCAATATTTCAAGCTTGATAATGGAAGCTATTGGTGAAATACAATTGTAAGACAATGATAAGTGCTATACTTCCTAAATCTATTTTTTAACTAGCTAGAATGAGGTGAAAAAGAATGAGTGGGCTACTTATAAGGGATACAATAATAGTTCCTGTAGATAATGAAAAAAAAGATAAATTATGGTTTACAGGTGATGTTGCGATAGAGGAAAGTAAGATCAAAGAAGTTGGGAAAAATCTGCAGGGAAAATATCGTGATTTTGAAATTATTGAAGGAAAAAACAGTCTTACGATGCCGGGCTTTGTTAATTGTCATACCCATGCAGCGATGACGATGTTAAGAGGTTATGCTGATGATCTGCCAATAATAGAATGGCTTTCGGAAAAGATATGGCCTTGTGAAGAACATCTCACTGAAAAAGATATTTATTGGGGAACAAAATTAGCAATTTCAGAAATGGTTAAATCAGGGACAACGACTTTTGCAGATATGTATTCCTTTATGGATCAGGTTGCATATGCAGTAGATGAGTCAGGTATTAGAGCGTCCTTATCACGTGGTATAATAGGTAAGGATGAAGAAAAGGATGAGCTTGCTTTAAGGGAAAGTGAGGAGTTTGTAAAAGAATGGCACGGTAAAGGAGAAGGAAGGATCACCTGTATGCTTGGTCCCCATGCACCTTATACGTGTTCTCCAGCGTATATAAAAAAAATAAAAAAGTTAGCAAATGAGCTTGGAGTAGGAATTCATATTCATCTTGCTGAAGCTCTAAGTGAAGTTGAAGATATAAAAAGCAGATATAAAATGAGACCAATTGAGTTAATGGATTCGATAGGATTATTTACAGGAGGTCATGTCTTGGCTGCTCATTGTGTACATCTTTCGAAAGAGGAAATAAATATTTTAGTTAATAATAATGTGGGAATAGCACATAATCCACAAAGTAATATGAAATTAGCTAGTGGGATTGCTCCTCTACCGATTTTGCTTGAAAAAGGTGCCTTGGTGGGGCTTGGAACTGACGGTGCTGCTAGTAATAATAATTTAGATATGTTGGAAGAAATGAGAACATGCGCTCTTTTTCACAAAGTTTCCACAATGGATCCCACGGTATTGTCTGCTTATCAGGTGTTAAAAATGTCCACTAGAGAGGGTGCTCGGGTTCTTGGTTTAAATGATGTGGGCACTCTTGCAGTTGGACAGAAGGCAGATGTTATTATGTTCGATTTAAAAAAACCTCATATGACGCCTCTGCATGATCCTATCGCGAATATTGTTTATTCAGCTCAGTCAGCTGACGTTAAAACTGTAATAGTTAATGGCAAAATAATTATGAAAGACCGTAGTTTAATAACTATGGATGAAGAAAAAATAATTTTTGAGGCTCAAAGACTGGGGGAAGATTTAGTCAAGAGAAAATAAAGTAAAAAGAAATAAAATCAAAAGTCTTTATAAGAATATTATCTCTGATCAAATGCGGATGACTAAAATAGGAGGGGCTTAGTCAATGATAAATGTATTTGAAGTAGAAAGAAGAGGCTATCAAGAAGGAACTAATCCGATGATGGGAGAGTTCAAAAGTGATGTCTATGTTGAGAATATATGTTTTTATGATAAAAGATGGCTGATAAAAAATATTCAAAAAGAAATGGAGAAAATCAAATATATATTTTATGGAAAAATTAAAACTAATATAATTTTATTTTATAATGAAAAAATGCATGTGGAAGAACAGAACGATGCTACTTTTGATAGAATTGTTAAATCTGTTTGCCAATGTTTGAAAGGATCACAGGGGATATATATTGATAAATGTCAGATTGAAAAACTAGATATTGCACAAGTAGAGACTAACGATGAACCTAAGATAACAATTGAGATTTATGGAAATATTGATGAATATGTGCTCAAGCCTTTAATGATGTATGAAATGCCGGATGGATTGTTTTACCCTATTTCCTTAAGAATATGGTCGAGAGATGGTATTAAGGATATTGATAATGAGCAAAAAGGGATATTGTTGGCAAGCATTTACAAAATAACGAAGGAATTAACTTATAGTAATTATAGTGGTTCTTATACTTTAAATGATTTAATGATAACAAGTAATAAATATCCTATGTTAAATGGGTTTTCCAAAGAAAACGTGGTGAGGGCTGGTTTTGATTGTTGTTATTTGTGTCAATGGAGCAAGGATAAAGCTTTTAGGGTTGCTTTAAAGAGGTTAGCGTGAGTAGTTTTAAATATTGGTCAGGTTAAGCAAAAACATATTGACATTGTATTGAATAATGGTATAAACTTAACAAGTGTTAAGCAAAAATACTTAACATGATGGTGGTGGGTTAAGTGAAGGATATTACGCAACGAGCATTGCTTTTTGATTTTTATGGAGCATTGCTTACAGAAAAGCAATGTATGATCTATGATTTATATTTTCAACAAGATTTGTCATTGGGAGAAATAGGGCAGACACAAGGAGTTTCAAGGCAGGCTGTATATGATCTTTTAAAGAGAACGGAAGAGTCGCTTGGTAATTATGAAAACAAATTAGGCTTAGTAAAAAAATTTTTGGATAGTAGAGAGATTATTAAAGGAATTAGAGCTGAAGTTAAAAATTTGTACAGAAAATCAGAAGAGGAAGATTTAGAAAAGATAAACTTTTTTCTTAAAGAATTAGAAGATAGTTGGTAGGTGAATAATTAATGGCTTTTGAAAATATTACAGAAAGACTTCAAAAGGTTTTTAAAAATCTTCGTGGAAAAGGAAAGCTTACGGAGAAAGATATACAGTTGGCAATGAGAGAGGTGCGCTTAGCTTTACTCGAAGCTGACGTGAGTTATAAAGTTGTAAAAGATTTCATCAATAAGATAAAAGAAAGAGCTGTTGGGGTGGAAGTGATGGAAAGTCTTACCCCTGGACAGCAAGTAATTAAAATAGTTAATGATGAAATGACTAAGCTGATGGGAGAAACTCAGAGCAAGATAAACATTGCGGCAAAGCCCCCTACTGTCATTATGATGGTTGGTCTTCAAGGCTCAGGGAAAACGACAACTAGTGCTAAGCTAGCTCACAATTTAAAAAAGCAAGGAAGAAATCCGCTTTTAGTAGCTTGTGATGTATATAGACCTGCTGCTATAAAGCAACTTCAGGTCTTAGGTGAACAGATTGTTATCCCGGTTTTTTCTATGGGTGATAAAAACGATCCTGTAGATATTGCTAAAGGGGCAAAGAGCTTTGCAGAAAAAAATGGGCATGATGTTGTTATTTATGATACAGCTGGTAGACTTCATATTGATGAAGAGTTAATGGCAGAATTGGAGCGAATTAAAGCTAATTGTCATCCTCATGAAATACTACTAGTCGTGGATGCGATGACAGGGCAAGATGCCGTAAACGTAGCAGAAAATTTCAATAAATGTCTTGACCTTGATGGTGTGGTGCTGACAAAATTAGATGGGGATACTCGGGGAGGGGCTGCCCTATCAGTGAAAGCTGTTACCGGTAAGCCTATTAAATATGTCGGTATGGGTGAAAAGATGGAGGCGTTGGAACCGTTTTATCCTGAGAGGATGGCTTCTAGAATATTAGGGATGGGCGACGTTCTTACCTTTATTGAAAAAGCTCAAGCTACAGTAGATACTAAAAAAGCTATGGAGCTTGAACAAAAACTTAGACGTAACGAATTTACCCTCGAGGATTTTCTCGACCAAATTCAACAGATGAAAAATATGGGACCTTTAGATCAACTTATGGATATGATACCGGGAATGGGCAAAGTAAAGGCACTTAAAGGGCTAGAGGTTAATGAAAAAGACATTACGCATGTTGAAGCTATTATAAAATCAATGACACTAGTAGAACGTAGACGACCAGAGATAATTAATGGAAATCGTAGAAAGAGGATTGCTCTTGGAAGCGGGACGTCTATTTACGAAGTTAATAAGGTTTTAAAACAGTTTGCTCAGATGCAGAAGATGATGAAACAGTTTGCACAATTGGGGCAAGGTGGAAAGAAAGCAGCACTGAAAATGCCATTTCTAAAGTAATTTAGAAATGTGAAACTTTACTTTGTTAAGGAGGTGAAATTAAATAATGGCTACAAGGATAAGATTAAGACGTATGGGTGCAAAAAGAGCTCCATTTTATCGTTTGGTGGTGGCGGATTCCCGTTCTCCCCGTGATGGACGTGTTATTGAAGAGATTGGTTATTACGATCCGACAAAGGATCCTTCCATAATCAATGTAAATGAAGAAAGAGCATTGTATTGGTTAAAAACTGGTGCACAGCCTTCTGAAACAGCTAAATCTCTGCTTAATAAAGTTGGCGTAATTAAAAAGACCAAC
>JAQUGH010000089.1 GCA_028684195.1 Clostridia bacterium
ATTGGTGAAGTCATTTGCTGTTGTGCCACTTTCTTGTGTTGTCGCTCCTATTTCTACTGTTGCTCCTTCTGACAGAGCAAATGTGGCTACGAGACTACTTACCTCTGTTCCATTGGCTACTTCTATCGCTATTGTTCCTGCTCCACTGTTTATTGTGGCGACTCCTGTTTGCTCTGCAAAGCTATAACCTGTTATTTCTGTTTCAGCACTTGGTGCTTCTGTTACTGTGACTACCCAATCCTTTGCTGTTGATCCATCTTCCGCTGTTACTGTGTATGTCACTGGATTGGTGAAGTCATTTGCTGTTGTGCCACTTTCTTGTGTTGTCGCTCCTATTTCTACTGTTGCTCCTTCTGACAGAGCAAATGTGGCTACGAGACTACTTACCTCTGTTCCATTGGCTACTTCTATCCCTATTGTTCCTGCTCCACTGTTTATGCTTGCAGCTCCTGTTTGCTCTGCAAAGCTATATCCTGTTATTTCTGCTTCATCACTTGGTGCTTCGGTTACGGTGACTATCCAATCCTTTGTTGTCGTTCCATCTTCCGCTGTTACTGTATATGTCACTGGATTAGTGAAGTTATTTGCTGTTGTTGCACTCACTTGGGCTGTTGCTCCTATTTCTGCTGTTGCTCCTTCTGACAAGGTAAATGTTGCTACGAGACTACTTACCTCTGTTCCATTGGCTACTTCTATGCCTATTGTTCCTGCTCCACTGTTTATGGTGGCAGCTCCTGTTTGCTCCGCAAAGCTATATCCTGTTATTTCTGCTTCATCACTCGGTGCTTCTGTTACTGTGACTACCCAATCCTTGGTGATCGTTCCGTCTTCCGCTGTTACTGTGTATGTCACTGGATTGGTGAAGTCATTTGCTGTTGTGCCACTTTCTTGTGCTGTTGCTCCTATTTCTGCTGTTGCTCCTTCTGACAAGGTAAATGTTGCTACGAGACTACTTACCTCTGTTCCATTGGCTACTTCTATGCCTATCGTTCCTGCTCCACTGTTTATTGTGGCAACTCCTGTTTGCTCCGCAAAGCTATACGCTGTTATTTCTGCTTCATCACTTGGTGCTTCGGTTACGGTGACTATCCAATCCTTTGTTGTCGTTCCATCTTCCGCTGTTACTGTGTATGTCACTGGATTGGTGAAGTCATTTGTTGTTATCCCACTTTCTTGCTCTGTTCCCCCTATTTCTGCTGTTGCTCCTTCTGACAGAGCAAATGTTGCTACGAGACTACTCACTTCTGTTCCATTGGCTACTTCTATCGCTATTGTTCCTGCTCCGCTGTTTATCGTGGCAGCTCCTGTTTGCTCCGCAAAGCTATATGCCGTTACTTCTGCTTCATCACTCGCTAATGGATCCGCTTCCACAAAGTTAATAATGTACGTTTGTTTTGTTATTCCGTCTTCAGCGGTTACTTCTACGCTGAACGCCCCTGTTCCCTCTGTTATATTCACAGTCTGTGGCGAAGCAACGCTTGTACTTGCTCCTGCTACTGCTGTAAAGTTCACTTCTACATTTGCTGTGCCATTCGGCACTTCTATATCATTATACGTCAATGTTTCTTGGTTAAAGTTGATTGTCCCATGTTCTACCACTAACGAAGTTAGATTTGCTTCATCGCTTGCCAATTCCTCTGCTTCTACAAAGTTAATACTGTATATCTGCTTTGTTGTTCCGTCCTCAGCTGTTACTTCTACCGCAAATCTCCCTGTCCCATCCTCCATTTCTACATTTTGTGGTGAAGCTACATCTGTAGTTGCTCCCTCCACTGCAGTGAATGTTACTTCTACTATTTCTGTTCCATTCGGTACTCCATATACGTTATACGTCAATGTTTCTTTGTTAAAGTCAATTGTCCCATGCTTTACCACTAACGTAGTTAGCGTTGCTTCATCACTCGCCGATGCCTCTGCTTCTACGAAGTTGATGATGTATATCTGTTTTGTTGTTCCATCCTCGGCTGTTACTTCTACTGCAAATCTCCCTGTCCCATCCTCCATTTCTACTTCTTGTGGCGAAGCTACATCTGTAGTTGCTCCCTTCACTGCCGTAAAGGTTACTTCTACTATTTCTGTTCCATTTGGTACTCCATATACGTTATACGTCAGTGTTTCTTTGTCAAAGTCAATCCTTCCGGGATTTACCTCTAACGCAGTTAGCGTTGCTTCATCACTTGCTTGTTCCTCTGCTCTTGTTGTCACGTCTAATTTGATAGCTCTTGCTTGTAGATTCGCCTTGCTGTCTTGTGCTACAACATATATGTCATAATGTGTAGAGGCTTCCAGTCCCCCTATTGTTACTCTTGCTTGGGTATTTGCTGTAAGCTCTACTGTTCCTTTCCTATTCCCTTCTACATCATTTCCAGTAGCATCTTGTCCCATTTTTACTTGCTTTGCAGTTGGTGCATTTGCTCTGTTTTCTAATACTACATAATAGGCTCTTCCGCTTTCATTTGTTTTTATTACTAAATCAACTCGTGTTACTTGTACGTTTTCCGCTTTTGGATATTCTTCGATAAATCTTGGTGCTGTCTTATCTTCACTGCTTGTTTTAAATATTCTTATCCCAGTTATTGTTTGTCCGTTTACTTGAGCTGTTTTGTTTTCTACTACTATTATTTTCTTTATTTTTGTTTGTATTATTACTCCCTGTTCATTAGCATTTGCCGTTTCTATTGTTCCTTTCCCTGTTATTTGGGACGCTGTATTTGCTGTTAGTATTTTTACCTTTGCTCCATAGACTAAGTCAACCTTTGTATTTTCTGCTTCTTCCTGAATTATTAGGTTTTGTATTGTTCCTTCTTGAACTTTTATTTTGCTTTCTGGTGTTTCTATTTTTATTTCTTCAAAATCTCCTGCCAGTTCTACTTCTGCTCCTTGCGATACTTCTATTATTACTTCGTTGAATCCGCTTCCTTCTAAGTCTGTTTCTTCAAGCTTTGCTTCTGTATTTGCTTCTACTCTACCCACTGTTGTTTTTCCTTTAGCTACTAGTCTTACTTTTTTGTTGTCGGGTACATTGATTATTACTCTTCCTAGCTTGGAGTTAATTATTACTATGCTGTTTTCTCCTCCGCCACTGATTATTGTGGTTCCTTCTACTTGTACATTTTCTAAGGTTATGTGTCCATCACCTATTCCTTTGGTTAGGTAAAGGTCTCCGTTTATTATTGTATTCCTCAAAACTACGTTTTTGGTGTTAATGGTTACGTTTTGGTTTTGTAGTGTCTTTTTTTCTGTTGCTCCGTATGTACCTGCTTCATTATAGAGTACTCCTATTACTCGATCTAATACTGAGATTGATTCTGCTCTGGTTATTGATTTGGTGGGTTGGAATTTTCCGTCAGGGTATCCTCCCATGTATCCTTTTTCTACTATTGTTTCAATAGCGTTTTTACCCCATTTGGGAATATTCCCTTTGTCGGTAAATTGGTTGGTTAGTTGATTGAATTGATTGGGTTGTCCTGCTGCTGTTTCTTCTAGGGCTAATACTCTTGTTAAGATTACTGCTACCTCTTGTCTGCTGATTGCTTCGTTGGGCTTGATAGTAGTATTATCGGGGTATCCACCTATGTATCCTCCTGCTATTGCTTTGGCTATTTCTGTCTAATACCAGTCTCTTGTTGATACATCGGTAAATTTTACTGGTGCTGTTTGGGTATAGCCAAAGGCTCTGTTGACCAATGTTAGAAATTCCGCTCTGGTTATGTTGTTATTAGGCTTAAAGGTTCCATCGGAATATCCTTTTGTTATGCCTTTGCTTGTCCAATAGGTAATTTGTCTTTCTGCCCAATGTCCCTCTACATCTGTAGCCAGTTCAATATTACTATTACTATTACTATTCATTAGCTCCGCTTTTGCCACTACCAAGGGAGAACAAAAACTTAGGCAATAGATGATACATAATAGCAAGGATATGCGTTGTAAATTTCTTCTTTTCATTAATGAATACCCCTCTCTTGTTGCATTGCTTTTTTTATTACTACTTTTCTTTATTTTACACATTCATTCTTTTTATTTCGATATAGTTCTCTTTATTCCTTTATATTTTATTCAATTTTTCAATTAATGTCTGTCAAGGGGGACAGACATTAATTGACGCTTTTAACATCAAACTATAATTAACTCCTGAATTCTTGCTATTCGCCTTATTGGTACGCCTTCAATACTTTTTATTTTGTGAAAAAATTTCTAACACTAAGTCACCATCAACTATTTTGCTTGCATTTGAATATTTATATAGCTACTCCATTTGTATTTTTCTAGCTTTTTTATCATATTTGCTTTTTTGGGGGGTGTTGAGATATATACCTCAACACCGATGAACTTGTTCAGCTAAAGCTGAACATCGAAACTTTGGTAAAAGATTCTAC
The DNA here is from genome assembly GCA_028684195.1 of Clostridia bacterium. Classification (GTDB taxonomy): domain Bacteria; phylum Bacillota; class Peptococcia; order DRI-13; family DTU073; genus JAQUGH01. Next base: position 4,377 of record JAQUGH010000089.1, read on the forward strand.
CCCCCACCGAAGCAAAAAATAAAACTCCCACTTATAGAAGTGAGAGTTTTGAAATTAGATAAATTTTGATGATTAATTTTTCTAACCATTGAATGGCATATTTCACTCATTCTTTTTTTGATATTTTGAAATTTTCCCCATTTCAACTTCAAAATCAAGGTACCTGTCCCCGTGCCAATCTGTGTCTTGTTTAGGACACAGAAGAACCGTCCCCTTGTGTCCTCCTCTCCAAAATTAGCTTGTATCCATCGGCTCCGAAAAATAGGCACCTTTTTATCCTGCTAATGGTGGCTGTACTGGCTCCTGTTTTTTCGGCAATATCCGTGTAGGTACAATCTTCGCTCAACATTTTGGCAACTTCCAAACGTTGAGCAATAGCTTTTATCTCGGCAACTGTGCAAATATCCTCAAAGAAACGATAACACTCTTCTTTGTTCTTTAAATTTAGTATCGCTTCAAATAAACTATCTGTAAAACCATCCTTAAACCGGCTTTCATAAGTCATTTAAGCCTCACCTCATAACTTTTCCACATCTATTTATAGTACCCCTATAGCACTTTGACATATCCCTTTAGAATAAGTCCCCTAACTGTATCAAGTGTAACTGTTTCTCCTTCTGTTAATTTAATAGTTGCTTCAGGTACACCAACTATAACGGGTATCTCCAAATTCAACCCTACTACAGCTGCATGTGATGTTAACCCGCCCTCTTCAGTTATTAAAGCTCCCGCTTTTTCTATAGCTGGTACAAAATCGCGTTCTGTTGATGATGTTACTAAAATATCCCCTTCCTTAACTTTTTCTAATGCTTCCTCCGCTGTTTCTGCTATCACAACTCTTCCTGTTATTGGAAAACGTCCTATTCCCATTCCCTTAGCTAATATCTCTGATACTGTTTCAACCTGAATAAGATTTGTTGTCCCAGGAATACCAACAGGAACTCCTGCTGTAATTACGACAAGATCACCATTTTTTATATATCCATTTTGAAGAACTGTTTGAATAGATCTTTCAATCAAGGTACCGGCTGACCCAAAAGCTTCCGATCTCAAGGGATATACACCCCATACTAAAAGAAGCTTTCTCAATACCTTTTCCTCAGGCGTTACAGCTATAATTGGTATTCCAGGACGATACTTGGAAACCTTTTTAGCTGTTGAACCAGACTGAGTTGCCGTTATAATGGCTGAAGCTTTCAAGTTATGAGCAACTTGACATGTTGCATGCCCAATTGCTTCCGTAGTAGTACGATCAACAGAATTTGCTCGTTCGTTCATCAATTTTTCCCAATCCAAGGATTGTTCAATTCTCACAGCAATACGAGCCATTGTCTTAACTGCTTCTATCGGATACTTTCCACTAGCTGTTTCCCCTGACAGCATTATTGCCCCTGTCCCATCAAATATAGCATTAGCAATATCACTAGCCTCCGCTCGAGTAGGGCGAGGATTTCTAATCATAGAATCAAGCATTTGCGTAGCTGTAATAACTGGTTTCCCATATACATTACATTTTTCAATTAAACTTTTTTGAACTAGTGGCACTTCTTCGGCAGGTATTTCTACCCCTAAATCTCCTCGGGCTACCATTATTCCGTCAGAAGCCTTTATAATTTCGTCAATATTTTTGACACCTTGACGGTTTTCTATCTTTGAAATTATATCTATATCCGCTCCAAGTCCTTCTAAAACTCTGCGAATCTCAATAACATCATTTGCTGATCTAACAAAAGAAGCTGCTATAAAATCAACTTCCTGCTTGACTCCAAATTTAATATCTTCAATATCCTTTTCTGTAAGACCAGGAATATTTAATCTAACTTCAGGGAGGTTTAGCTTTTTTCGGTCACTTATCTCTCCCCCATTTTCAATACCGCAATATATTTCCGTTCCTTCAACCTTTTGAACCTGCAAAGAAATAAGACCATCATCGACTAAGATAGTATCACCCTGTTTTACATCCTTCGGTAAACCTTTGTAATTAATATACACCCTTTCCTTCGTACCCAATATTTCTTGAGTGGTAAAAATGATCTGCTCTCCCTCTTTTAATTCCGTTTTCCCATTTTCAATATACCCCATCCGTATTTCCGGTCCCTTAGTATCCAACATAATAGCAACAGGCACTCCCGTCTCTTTAGAAGCCTGGCGAATATCAGAAATTCTCTTGCCGTGCTCCTCAAAAGTTCCGTGAGAAAAATTTAGTCTAGCTACATTCATCCCATTTAATAATAATTCTTTTATTACATTAATGTCTTTACTAGCAGGTCCAATTGTACATATGATTTTAGTTCTTCTCATATTCTACCTCCATACTTTAATCACAGTTTAAACAGGCAAATTTTCTGTTAATATCTGACTAGCTTCTTCTGCCTCAGACTCGGGAACCAACACTTCAACTGAACCGAGTTCTCCCAGATGTGGAACTCCCATTGGACGCAACATCACCAATAGTCCCTCATTAACAAGGATAGCTTTAATTTGTTCAGCTATAACTCCATTAGGAGAAATATACACTACTGTCCACATCAAAAACACTCCCTCAGAAAACTTTTTATACCACTTTAAAAAGTTTCACTTTAACTACTTTCCCGATTCAACAATGCCATGCTTTGTATATATCTGTGCACTACCCCTTATCTTCATCGCCGAGGTATTATCTGTAAACTGTGCTAACATAACTTCGCCTCGATCAAGTTTTTCCGTATGATTGAATTTTGTATCCTTTCCTCTTGTCAAACCAATAATGGTCACCCCATCTTCCATCGCCTTTATCACAACGTACTCTTGTGAATTTATCTCGTCTCCCTTTTCCATAAAAAGTCCCCCCTTATTTCTTCTCAGCTCTTATCTTTTTCAAGGCTAAGTTTGTATTTTGTCTTCAGACTATCTTCAACTATAAGAGGCACTAATCCTTTGACTGAACCACCTACCATAGCAACCTGTTTAATCATTGTCGAGCTAAGAAATGAATATTTACCTTCCGTCATAAGAAATATTGTCTCCATATCTTTGTTTAAATGTTTATTCATAGCGGCTATTTGCATCTCATATTCAAAATCAGTCACAGCCCTTAATCCCCTAATTGAAGCCTGAGCGTCTTTCCCTTTCGCATACTCCGCTAAAAGACCCGTGAAACTTTCTACTTCTATATTTTCAATATGTTTAGTGCTTTTCTTCATCAGATCGATTCTTTCCGCTAATGAAAATAGATTCTTTTTATAATTATCTGCAGCTACTGCTATTATAACCCTATCAAATAAGCTACCCGCCCTTTCAGCAATGTGGATATGTCCATTTGTTACCGGATCAAAAGTTCCGGGGTAAATGACAACTCGCATATTCTCCCCCTCCGATACATCTTCTACTTTATTTTTTTCAAAAATTTTTAAACGTATACTTTTACATATGATATTTGCAATCTTATCATCCACTAACCCACTTTATTATTTCGTTAAGTAATTTTTATTATCCTGCAAAATGGCAAAATATTTTTATTCGTTTTTATTAACAATGCTAACTGATTCTATTCCCCAAAGCCTTCTTAATTCGTTTAATAAGTCTGATTGAGTATTTACCCAATATATTCGGTTACTTTTTATAAGCTTTTTAGTTTCAGAGAAATATAGATATAAAGGCACATTCCCTTTATATTGTTCAATAATGGGTAATACTTTATCCCATGCTTGTTGTTCAGTTAGAAACGAAGGTATTTTTATATAGAGTTTGCTTAAACAATTATCCTCAATATTCTTTTCTAAGCCCTCTAATGACTGCATATTATCAATCATTATTTTAGGTTTATCCTCCTGAAAGCTCAATCTGGCTTTAACTAAAATCGGTAAATCATTTTGCAGTAAGTCATTGAATCTTAAAAGATTTCTAGGGAACAAAAGTGCTTCGACACTACCCGTTAAATCTTCTAACGAAAAATATGCCATCGTTTCTCCCCTTTTAGTAACAGAACGTTTTAAGGAGGTTATTGTTCCTGCTAAAATCGCCGTATCTTCAGTATACCCTTGCCCCAGCTCATCAATAGAACAACTAATTTTGTTTTTTATCATTTCTTTATATTGAGCCAAAGGATGTCCGCTTAAGTAAAGACCTAAAACCTCCTTTTCCATTTGAAGAATTTCCTTTTCTGAAAAAGCTCTTGCATTTGGAAGTGGTATAGGTGGATTCACAAAACACCCAGATTCAGTAATGTCAAACAA
>JAQUGH010000090.1 GCA_028684195.1 Clostridia bacterium
GTTAAAAAACGAGTATTTGTAATAGGCGGAGGTGCTTCGGGAATAATTGCCGCTATTATTGCAAAAAGAAAGGGTGCTGAGGTTACAATATTGGAGAGAAATCCTCGCATTGGGAAAAAGATATTGGCTACGGGAAATGGACGTTGCAATTATACCAATACTAATATGGATGTAGCGTATTATCATGGAGGTAATCCTCAATTTGCTTACAGTGCTTTGGCAGGTTTTAATACTCAGGATACAATTGATTTTTTTGAGAAGCTGGGAATTGCTCATAAGGTTGAGGAACAGGGCAAGGTATTTCCTATGTCTGACCAAGCCTCAAGCTTTCTTAATGTTTTTTTATACGAATTAGAGAAAATTGGTGTAAATGTTATATGTAATGCTTATATTAAAGATATTACTAAAAAGGGTGAACTCTTCAACATGGATTTAGAAAATGGTTCTTCCTATCAAGGGGATAGAGTCATTATAGCTACAGGGGGAAAGGCTATACCTTCAACGGGTTCGGACGGAAATGGATATAGATTGGCAGAAAAACTTGGACATACTGTTACTGAAACTTTTCCTGCTCTTGTTCAATTAAAGCTAGAAGGGGAATATTTCAAACAAATTCAGGGTGTCAAGTTTGTAGGAACAGCAGAGATTTTAGATGGCAATAAATCTGTAGCAAAAGATAGAGGCGACATTCTTTTTGCCAATTATGGTATTTCTGGACCCCCTATCTTGCAAATTAGTAGAAAAGCAGGGGAACTTTTACAAGAAGGCAAGAGAGCAATTTTAAAGATTTCTATTATCGACCATATTCCTAAAGAAAATTTAAGAAAATTACTCGCAACACGTTTTGATAATGACCCTCACAAAACTGTAGAGTTTAGTTTAGTTGGCTTGATAAATAAAAGATTAATTTCTGTTGTATTAAAAGAAGCTGGTATCAGGGATATAAAGCGTCCTGTGGAAAATATTTCGGATGCAGAGCGTGAAAGAATCCTTAACATATTAATAGATTGGAGATTTGAGGTGCAAGGTACAAAGAGTTGGACTAGTGCTCAGGTAACAGCAGGAGGCGTTGCTACTGATGAAATCAATCCTCAAACAATGGAATCAAAAATTGTAAAAGGATTATTTTTTGCAGGAGAAGTATTAGATATAGATGGACAATGTGGTGGCTATAATCTCCAATGGGCTTGGTCATCAGGATATATAGCAGGACAAAATGTAAAGCATTGAAATAAATAAGGACGTAAATTTGGGGGTTAGCTAATGCTGAGATTATTAAATATTAAATTAAGATTGAATGAGGTAGTGACCTCTCAAAAAGAAATAAATTCTTTAAGAAGAGCGATAATTAATAGGTTGAAGATTAATGATGAAGAATTGATTGATTATACAATATTCAAGAAATCTATTGATGCACGAAAAAAGGACAATATACAATGTGTTTATACTATTGATGTAAAAATAGAAAACGAAGAAATACCAGCAAAAAAGTTTGGCATAAATGAAGACGTTGAAAACAATAATGGAAACAATGCAAAAAACAAGAAATGCAGTAATAAAGGAATAAGTAAAACTCCTGAGGTAGCTAATAAAATGTTGCAATGCGAGACTGAAAAACAATGTGCGACAAAAAAGTTGAGTAGTCGTCCTGTTATTGTGGGAACAGGACCTGCCGGTCTTTTTGCCGGAATTATTCTCTCAAGGCATGGTTATGAGCCGATACTCTTAGAAAGAGGAGAAGATGTTGATGCTAGAACAGCTAGAGTAAGTGATTTTTGGGGAAAAGGAGAATTTAACGGAGAAAGTAACGTTCAGTTTGGGGAAGGTGGAGCGGGGACGTTTTCCGATGGTAAACTTACGACTCTTATTGGGGATGTACGGTGCCGTTTTGTATTAGAGGAATTCGTCAAAGCTGGAGCACCTCAAGAGATAATGTATTTGAATAAACCACATATAGGTACGGATCTACTTAAAGTGGTTGTTAAGAAAATGCGAGAAGAAATTATTAAAAATGGTGGAGAAGTAAGGTTCCAGAGCAAAGTTACTGATATTGAAATTGAGGATAACAAGATTAAGGGCTTAATTATAAATGACTCAGAAAAAATTAAGTGTCAGGTTGTTTTGTTAGGAATAGGACATAGTGCTCGGGATACTTTTAATGTGCTGTATCAAAGGGGTATTAAATTAACACAAAAACCATTTTCCATTGGGGTTAGAATAGAGCATCCTCAAGAAATGATTGATAAAGCGCAGTATGGTAATTCTGTAGGACATCTTGGTTTAGGAGCGGCTGATTATAAACTTGTCTATCATTCAAAAAGCGGAAGGTCGGCTTATACCTTTTGTGTGTGTCCGGGAGGTTATGTGGTAGCGGCTGCATCAGAAGAAAATAGAATTGTCACAAATGGGATGAGTGAATATGCGAGAGATGGAAAAAATGCAAATTCCGCTTTGCTTGTGGGGGTTACACCTTCTGATTTTACAAGTGAACATCCTTTAGCTGGTGTGGAATTTCAGAGAAAGTGGGAAGGACTTGCTTATCAGATAGCAGGGGGGAATTATAATGCTCCGGTGCAACTTGTGGGAGATTTTCTTACGGATAAACATAGTACAAGCTTTGGAGCGGTCGAACCATCCTATAAACCAGGTATAAATTTTGCAGAACTAAAAAATTGTTTGCCGGAATATGTTATAGCTACTTTAAAGGAAGCGTTGCCATATTTTAATACCAAGATAAAAGGATTTTCTATGTCTGATGCAATTATGACGGGAGTGGAGACAAGAAGCTCCTCGCCGATTAGAATAAATCGAGATGAAAACTATTTATCCAATATAGAAGGGTTTTATCCGATGGGAGAGGGAGCTGGTTATGCGGGAGGGATTGTATCGTCAGCAGTTGATGGGATAAAAGTAACAGAAAAAATTGCGGAGAAGTTTGATCCGAACAGATGATTATTTTATTTCTGAAGTTAAGTGTAATTTGCAACTGATTGGTATATAATAGAGCTAGAATGTTGCTTATATACTTATAGTGTTATTTAGCAGAGAAGGAGATTTTGACAATGGCATTAGAATCGTCAATTGATGGTAAGGTTGAAGGAAAAAGCTTGGCAAACAGATACACATTAAAGGAAGAAATTTTCAATAGTATAACTCATGGAGTAGGTGCATTGCTCAGTATAGCTGCTTTGGTGGTACTTGTGGCTTTTGCTAGTGCCAAAGGTGATGCATGGGAAATTGTAAGCTTTAGTATTTACGGGTTTACATTGTTCTTTTTATACCTGTCTTCAACTCTTTATCATAGTGTTATTTACGAAAAAGCTAAAAAGGTATTTAGAGTATTTGACCATGTCTCTATATATTTGCTTATCGCGGGAAGTTATACACCTATTACTTTAGTTGCCATGAGAGGAACTTGGGGTTGGACTGTTTTTGGAGTTATTTGGGGTTTAGCTTTAATAGGGATTGCTCTTAATATTATTAGCTTGGAGAAAACCAAAGTAGTTTCTACAGCATTGTATATTTTGATGGGATGGATATTAATTATAGCGTTAAAACCTATGTTGCAAATGATGCCTCCTGGACTTTTTGCGTGGTTATTGGCAGGTGGAATACTTTATACGTTTGGTGTGATATTTTATGTATGTAAGAAGATACCTTTTAATCATGGAATATGGCATATGTTTGTTTTAGGTGGAAGTGTACTTCACTTTTTAGGATTTTTGTTTTGCTTAGCAGTATAATATATCAAGGGGGCGGCTTATTTAATATATTGACATATTAAATGAGCCGCTTTCGTCTATTTTGTTCTATTTATCTTATTTGCCTTGTATACAAGAATACTTTGTGCTAGAATCAGTTTTGTTTGTAAAATATAACAACATAGTGTAAAATAAAACTAATTACAAATTGTGGAGGGATAGTTCGAAAGGAAGGATGCTTACTATGTTTAAAAAAATAAAGCTTGTTATAAAATCAATATTTGTAATATTGATGTTTTTATTAATATATCCGGTATTCACATACTGCGAATATTCAAAAATTTTAATTGATGATAACCCAATAAATATTGAAACGATTATTTCTAATGAAAAGGTATATGTACCTATTGACACTATTTCTAAAGCTCTTGGAGCGGAGATTCAATACGATCAAGTACAAAATATAGTTATAATTAAAAGTAAAGACAATGATGAATTACTTCCTAAAATATTAGAGGCAGTAAGTCCGTCAGTAATTGGAGTTATTGGAAGTCTTAAAGATGGTTCGGAGTATAGTGATAAATACAAAGATCAAATTGCTCATGGAACCGGTGTTATAGTTAAGTCTAACGGAGAAATATTAACAAATACGCATGTTGTTAAAGATATGGAAAGGATTGTTGTAGTTCTTTCAGATGGAAGCGGTTATGAAGCTAAACTTAAATATAGCGATGAGGATACAGATCTTGCGTTGATTAAGATTGAAAAAGAAGGGTTACAACCTGTAAAGTTTGGGAAACAAGAAGACATCATTATTGGAAAAACAGTGATAGCCATTGGAACCCCAGTTTCATTTTCTTTGAGAAACTCTGCATCTAAGGGAATTGTCAGTGGAATTAACAGAGTTATTGGCAGTACATACAGATTAATACAGACAGATGCTGCAATAAATCCAGGAAATAGTGGAGGACCATTAGTAAACTTAAAAGGTGAGGTTATAGGTATTAATTCTAATAAATATGCTGGAGTTGGGATAGAAGGACTTGGCTTTTCAATACCTGTGGATACTATCAATTTTGTGTTAAATCATTTTGAAAAGTATGGTAAGGTAAAAAGGTCTACATTAGGTGTGTTATATGAGGAAGATTGGGCGGCAAAAATGGGATTACCGACGAATAATGGTCTTAAAGTTATTAGAGTTGAGAAGAATGAACAACTAAAGGAAGGTGATGTTTTACGTAGTATAAATGGAAGTAGTATCAATACAATAGTTGATATTAATGAGAAAATGAAAAAATATTTACCTGGGGACAATGTTGATCTGAAAATAGAAAGAAAGGGTATAGTTCAGTGCGTAAATTGTATTTTAGGTGAAAAGTATCAATAAAAAAATCATTATAGAGAGGGGATTAATCTTTTGAAAAAAGCAAGTTTGTTTTTACTGATGGGATTATGCTTAATATTGCTAGTATGCCCAGTGTACGCAGTATACGGAGCTTCTGACAAGGTAGAAATTTCTTTTAAGGTAGGGGATGATACTTTAATAATTAATGCTACAGATGTTAAGGTAGAAAAACCTTTTGTGACGAATGGGGTTACTCTTGTACCATTGAGAGTATTGACAGAGGCATTTGGTGCCGAGGTTAATTGGGATAGTGAAGAACAAAGCATTACCTTGAATTATAATGACAGGATAATTAAGCTATACATAAATAAAAAGGAAGTAACAGTTGATGGTGAGCAGGCAGTGCTATTGGAGGCACCGATAATCAATAACAACATTACAATGGTACCGTTAAGATTTATCACGGAGAATTTCGGGGCGGAAGTGAAATATGATGATAAAACAGCACAAATTAGTGTCACAAAAGAGATTGCAGGGGATAATAGTATTAAAGACTATGCTCTAATTCTTAAAAAAACCACAAAATCTAAGGTTGGAGACAGCTTTTATGGGTGGTCAATAAATTATCCTAAAGGGTTAAAAATTTCTGATAGATTTTTTGAAGGTACTTATACAGATTTTGTTGCTGACGATCAGTCGTATGGGATAAGAATAGTTATTTGGAAGCAGGATGAAGAGACTTTGGAAGGGCTACTGGCAGAGGAACAAGAAGATAATCAAGATATCACGTTGATTTCGCAGAGAATAGAAAATAAAGATGGTGTAAAATATGCTAAAACAGTATCCAAAGATGAGGAATATGTATATGATGTAAGATATTTCATTAAAGGTGAAAGGGTGTTTATGGTTTTCTTTTACAGTGAGGATTATGATAAATATAAAGATGATACAACGTATACTGATATTCTTGATTCATTTAGAACAAATTTTATTAAGGATGATGCAGTTGAAGATTTATCTGATATTAATGCAGAGGGATATAGGACATATATTGATAAAGACATGAAGTATTCCTTAGATATCTTACCTGATTGGTGTCAATGGTTAAATGAAGATCAGCCTAATGAAGTAAAGTTTTTTCCTGAGGGCGGACAAGAAATCAATGATAGTATAAACGTGAATATGTATTCTCGTCCCATTGGTTTTACAAATGAAATGTGGGCAAACAATATGTTACAAATTATGAAAGACGATAATAATCCAGATTATTATAAGATAATAAAGCAAGAAGATGGGGAAATTAACGGTGTAAAATGTAAAAAGATATACTATACACAGGACATTCTTGGGGAAACATTGTATAGCTGTGATATTTTTATTATGGGAGAGAATTATAAATACAATGTATTTTATCATGTAAAAGAAGATACATATAATGATAAACAAAAGTTAGATAAAATAGAAAGAGCTATTAATTCATTTGAATTTACTGAACCAGATCCAGATAAAATTGGTTCTTTATTGGATCCTTATGATGTGCAGGTTTTAGATAATATAGTAAAGAGAAGTAGCTCCAAAAATAAATGGTCTGTTAAGTTACCAGCAAATTGGATTGCTGTTGGTGATAGTAATGATGAAGATGTGGTTGCTTACCGTCAGGATCTAAAAGGAATTTCAATAGTAGTGAAAAAAGGCATTACACTGGAATATTTTATTCCATATTTTCAGGAAGAGGTAGATAATCAGGAACAGCTTGGTATTTTTGAACTAAATAAAAAAGAAAAACTAAATGATAAAGGTACAGTGGTGTATAAATATTCACTAACAGTAAAAAATGAAGGGTTAGAGATGATGGATGATGCTTATATTTTAAGTAAGAATGGTAATTTATATATCGTGGATATAATGTGTCCTAAATATAACTTGAGTAAAAAAAACATAGAGACACTTGAGGACATATGGGATTCCATGAAATTTGAATAGGTAATGGTAGCTTGAATATTATATAGCGAAAGATCGCATTTTGTTGATTTATGCCCCACTCGGCTAAAGCTTCATCACGAGTGGGGTTTATCCAATTTCAAGACTCCCACTTCTATAAGTGGGAGTTTCACTTTATCAAATGCGTATTTATTTGCAATTCAATGTATAAAGATAATTCCATTTTGAAGCGTGTTTTAGTTCATCAGTGTATATTTCAGTAATCATGTTTCTATACGGAAGAAATTCAAAGCCGAACAAAATTTTGCGATATTTCTCTACTGCTCCCAATTCTCCGAAAAGAGCATTTTTAATACCTGCACAGTAATTTTCTGGACGTTCGAAAGTAGTATCCTGTGAAGGGGGAAGGTCTTGACCTGTTGCTTCCCAATATATTTCTCTAAACATTTTAGCGTGTTTTTTTTCATCATCACGGATGGAAATCACAATGTCTTTTTGTGAATCAGGAGCTATGCCTAGTAAGTAATCATAAAAAAGTTCATCTTCTTTTTCGGAACTTACTGCTTCAGCTATTAATTTTAATGCTTCAGGGTACGCAAAAATGGGAACATAGTCAGAGGTAGGGAAATATTTATATGGAGTATTAGGGTAGCCAGGGTATGAAGATCTTAAACAGCCGCAATCCATAGGGAAACACCTCGTTTGATAACGTTATTAGATATTGACGTTATTTTATTTTTGCTACTTTATTATATGAATAAACTTGATAATGGTGATACTAGAAAATGACAAAGAAGAGACAAGAGGAGAAGCTTCTTTTGATATTTGATGTATTTTACAGATCAAAAGAAGCTTTTCCAGGAGATACTTTGATCCAAATTTTTAAAATATTAGTCATTATTAATCTTGTTACCTTTAATTGATATTCCTTATTGCTTAATTTAAAAATTCTATCATCAATAATTTCCACCGTCATATCTGCATCAATACTATTAACTTCTTTTCCTATTAAAGAGGAATACTTTTCTTTGATAAATTTTTTAAAGGTCAATTTATCCAATTCTTGATCCATGTTTTCAAGATATATTTCAATATCTTCTAAGATAAACTTATTTTTATTAATTGATTTTTCAAGTTGTACTAAACGGGCATCTTTATCCTCAATGACTGTTTCCAAATACTTAATATTTTCACAGTAATCATCAATTCGATAGCAAACTAATAGCGTAAAAAAGACAGTACCACATATTAATCCTATTATTATTCCTGTAATAAAACATGAAGGTGGTTTAAAATTATTTTTTATTTTAACCATGTATCTCCGCACCTTTTAATAAGATTAATTAGTTTATAACTCCAGATTAAGCCCCACGCTATGCGTGGGAGAATTGAGTAAAAAGTATTTTTGCACATGTTAAAATAGTCCTTCTTTGATACAATGATAAAGGTTCTGCAAGCCAATATCTATATCAAAGGA
>JAQUGH010000007.1 GCA_028684195.1 Clostridia bacterium
TGATCTTGTTACGGTTGGTCTAGCTAAGGAAAATGAATGGTTGTTTAGAGAGGGCAATCCTGAGCCGATTATTCTTCCTCGTGATTCTCAAGGTTTGTACCTTCTGCAACGGATTCGGGATGAAGCACATCGCTTTGCTATTACATATCATAAGTTATTGAGAGGGAAAAGAAATCTTTCTTCTGTTTTGGACGATATTTATGGGTTGGGGAAGAAAAGGAAAACGGCTCTTTTACAGCATTTTCAACTCTCCTTGAAAAAAATAAGTCAGGCTTCATTAGAAGAACTTCAAGAGGTAAAGGGACTTGGCAAAACAGCGGCTTTGCAGGTGTGGAATTTTTTTCACACTGGTGATGATGTCTGAAAGAGAGTATTATAAAAGGGGTGGTTTTCATGATCTTGCGTTGGATTTTAAACAGTGTGGCGTTACTTATAACCGCCTATGTTATCGAAGGCATCTATATAAGTGGCTTCATAGCTGCGTTGGGAGCTTCTTTGGTTTTGGGTGTAGTAAATGCCGTTATACGTTCTTTGTTTTTACTTTTTACATTACCTCTAAATATCTTTACATTGTGTTTATTTACTTTTGTTATTAATGGTGTAATGTTAAAGCTTGCAGCAGTTTTTGTGCCTGGGTTTCAGGTGCATGGAGTATTATCTGCTATAGTAGGGTCGATAATATTGTCCATAATTAGTTTCTTCCTTACAACGATCACGGATGATTAGAAAATAATATTAAAGTTATAAAATTATAAAAGCCTGACCCCGATTTAACGATTTAACGCATTAAAGTACAGGAGGATTAGCATGACAGACATAAAGTTGATAGCGATAGATTTAGATGATACACTTTTGCATGATGATTTAACGATCTCTGCTAGGGCTAAAAAAGACATACAGGAAGTCGTTGATAAGGGGGTAACTGTAACGCTGGCAACGGGTCGTATGTTTGCGGCAGCTTTGCCTTTTGGCAAGGAATTAGGGCTTAATGTGCCGTTGATTACTTATCAGGGTGGGATGGTGAAGTATCTTGATGGACGAATTGTCAGTCATCAGAAAATTCCTCAAGATATGGCACAAAGTGTAATTGATTTTCTTCATCCATATGGTTATCATATTAATGTGTATGTTAATGATGAATTATTTATGGAGCGGGATTCATCTGAAGGACGTAGATATGTTGCTATGACTAAAGTTTCTCCACATTATGTAGATAGCTTTGAGCGGCTTTGGGACGAGCCAACAAAGCTGGTTATTATTGCTGATGATAAGCAATTAGAAGAACTCACTCAACCACTTGAGCAACGATTCGGGGATAGGTTAAAAATAACAAAAACTCTTGCGCATTTATTAGAGGTGACACATCGGAAAGCTACTAAAGGGGTAGCTTTGAAGGCTTTGGCTGAAAGCTTATCTCTAGGCTTTGAAAATGTAATGGCTATTGGGGACAGCTTGAATGATATAGAAATGATTGAGTATGCCGGGTTTGGTGTAGCAATGGAAAATGCGGTACCTCAGTTAAAGGAAAAAGCTAATTATATCACATGTAGTAACAATGCTGACGGAGTGGCAGAGGTCTTGGAGAGATTTATATTAACAAAGTGAGGAAATGTTTACAAAATTTATAACATTATTTTTTTAAAAAAGAAGGAAAATGATGGTTGTAGGTCGAAATAAGTCATATAAGAAAAATTTGGGGATTCCATCGTAGGAGGGGTAGATATGGCTAATAGTAATGCGAATGTTGTTCAGGAGATGGAAAAGGTAAGAAAAGAGTTATATGTTGCAGTAAATGGAGATTTAAAAACTTTAAAGCTACAAGAAATATATAAGGTGAGTACTGATTTGGACGAGCTTATAGTAAGGTATATGAAAAGCAGGAATAGTGAAAATGTGTCATAGAAAGTGAAATAAGCCCCTCAGTAGGGGCTTATTTCACTTTCTGTAACTTAATAATGTGGCTAACTGCATTGGAGAGTTGAAGTTAGGGGGATAAGAAAATGAATACAAAAAATAAAGAGATATCATTCTTAATAATCACAGGTTTATCAGGAGCAGGGAAGACCCATACAATAAGGAATTTAGAAGATTTGGGCTATTTTTGTGTGGATAATTTACCACCAGTTTTGTTGCCTAGATTTGCTGAGCTTTGTGTGCAAGACGATAGCGTTATTGAGAAAGTTGCTATAGTAATAGATATTAGAGGAGGCAGGTTCTTTAACGATTTATTTGAGGCATTGGATAATCTAAGAGAGCAAGGACGACCCTACGAGATATTATTTTTAGAAGCTAGTACAGAAGTGTTGGTTAAAAGATTTAAGGAAACAAGAAGGAGACATCCTTTATCAAATCAAGGACCCCTTTTAGAGGAAATACTTCTAGAGAGAAAAAGAATGGAAAACTTACGAGAAATAGCGAATAAAATAATTGATACGTCAGAATTATTACCAAAGGAATTGAGAACACAGATAGAGGATTTATATGGACCTAATAATGATAAGGTAAAATTGCATATTACTGTGATGTCTTTTGGATACAAATATGGTATTCCTCTTGATGCAGATTTGGTCGTTGACGTACGGTTTTTACCGAATCCCTTTTATGTGGATAGCTTACGTAATATGACTGGTTGTGATAAAGAAGTTGATGATTATGTGAAAGAATTTCCTATAACTGAAGAGTTTTTACAGAAATATTATGAACTTTTGACATTTCTATTACCCCATTATGTTAAAGAGGGAAAAACTCATCTTGTTATTGCTATTGGTTGTACAGGTGGTCGTCATCGTTCGGTAGTTTTGGCAAATCAATTAGGGGAAAGATTGCTATCACAAGAATATAGTGTCATGGTAAGACATAGAGATATTTCTAAAAAAGAAAAAAAGGAGAAGCCAAGATGGTAGTCTCTCCGAATAACTAATCGTCGCTAACGTTTGATAGTTCAACCAATCTTCAGTGGTACATGAAGAACTCCACTGAAAGAAGTTTCGTTTTATTATCATTAGTATAGTGGTGGAGAGAATTTTGGTATTTATTATGTATTTTCGTAAAAAGATTAATTCGCTGATAAATATAGTTTTTCAGAGTAATGCAAAAAACAATATAAAAAATGCATACCAACGCCATAATTTGAAGAAAGGACCACGAATTGTAGTAATTGGCGGAGGAACAGGTTTGTCAATTTTATTGAGGGGAATTAAGGAATACACCTCTAATATTACAGCGATAGTAGCAGTTACCGATGATGGGGGTAGTTCAGGGAGACTTAGAGGACAATTTGGGATATTACCTCCGGGGGATTTACGCAATTGTCTAGTGGCGCTTGCTGATACGGAACCGATAATGGAAAGGCTTTTTGATTACCGTTTCACTCAAGGAAAAGAATTAGTTGGTCACAATCTTGGAAATTTGTTGATAACAGCTATGGTTGATTTAACAGGAAGCTTTGAAACAGCAATAAATGAGTTGGGAAAAGTTTTAGCCATTAGAGGTAGAGTACTTCCTCCAACGTTTGCCGATCTCGTTCTTGCAGCTGAACTTGTAGATGGATCAATGATTAAAGGAGAATCTTATATAGCTAAGTCTAAAAAGCCTATTAAAAAAGTTTTCCTTATTCCTGGAATATGTGAGCCTTCTTCAGATGCAATTAAAGCGATTAAGGAAGCTGATGCCATAATCTTGGGACCGGGTAGTTTGTATACAAGTATTATTCCTAATTTACTTGTACCAGGAATAGTAGAAGCAATTCAAGAGGCTAAAGCTACTAAAATGTACGTCTGTAATGTCATGACGCAACCGGGGGAAACTAAAAATTATAAGGCGAGTGAGCATTTAAAAGCGGTATACAGTCATTCTTTACCCGGATTAGTTGATTATATGATTGTTAATAACCAAAAAGCAGCTTCTTTTGTTAAAGGGGAAGATGATATAGAAGAGATAAAATATGTTGAAATTGATCAAGATAAAATAGCTAAGATGAGTGTAAAATTATTACAAGCTCCACTTATTCAGGAAAATAATTATAATTTGCACAGTTCTAAAAAATTGGCTTCGATGATTTTACAGCTTATTTTAAAGAAAAAAGGGGGGTAAAAAGTGTCCTTTTCAACAAAAACTAAGGACGAGCTTGCTCATCTTTTTACAGAAAAGAACTGTTGTGAGGTTGCTGAATTGGCAGCTCTTATTCGGATGAATGGAACAATTACTATTGGTTCACAGCAACATGTAAGCTTGATTGCGACAACAGGAAGTTCACCTGTGGCTAGAAAAATATTTAGGCTATTTAAAAAAACATATAATTTAGAACCGGAAATTAGGATTCAAAGAAGGAATAGATTTAAGAAAAGCAATTGTTATAGTGTTTATTTGAATGATACGATAGAAGTTCGCAGTATTATTAAAGAGTTAGGTGTTTTAAATGAGGATGGAAATTTAGTACAGGGAATAAGCCAAAAATTAATAAAATCAAAATGTTGTCGCCGTAGCTATCTACGTGGGGCGTTTTTGGGTGCCGGTTCTGTTAGCGATCCAGGGGGGAACTATCATTTGGAACTTGTAGCAAATAATGAAATTTATGCTTATGATTTAGCGGCACTTATGAATACGTTTTTGGAAATTCAGGCGAAGGTTGGTATTAGAAAAAACCTATACATTGTATATTTAAAAGAAAGTGAGCAAATAGTATCTTTCCTTAGTGTAGTAGGGGCCCATACAGCTTTGCTGGATTTTGAAAATGTTAGAATAGTAAAAGGTATGCGTAATAAGGTAAATCGCTTAGTTAATTGTGATACAGCAAATCTAAAAAAATCTGTTGACGCTTCCTTGAAGCAAATTGAACATATTAAATTAATTGATAGCGTTATAGGGTTGGACAAGCTTGCTCTTCGTCTGAGGGAGGTGGCACGCTTGCGGCTTGAAAATCCTGATATTTCTCTTAAAGAATTGGGAGAAATGATGAAACCCGTTGTCGGAAAATCCGGGATCAATCATCGCTTTAGAAAAATAGAACTTATTGCTAATGATTTGCGAGGAAAAAACTTTCAATGAGTTTTTTAAAAGGCATAGTGTTTTTTCGAGGTAATTTTAGTATAATTGGAAGAGGCTTAGGGAACAGCTAATCGGTTGGAGGTGATATTATGGCATATGTGATTAATGATGAATGTATTTCTTGTGGTGCTTGCGAAGCAGAATGTCCTGCCGGAGCAATTAGCGAAGGAGATGGCAAATTTGTTATTGATGCAGACAAATGCAGTGAATGTGGTGCTTGTGCTGACGTTTGTCCTGTAGGGGCTCCTTCTCAAGGGTAGCATTTTGTCCGAACAGCTAAACGCCGTTAAGTTACGGAAATGGGAAAACTAACTTTCAGTGGGGAATAAAAAACCCATTGGAAGTTAGTTTTACTTTATAAAAAAATATACTATAGGCAAGTAGATTAAAAAAGTGTATAATGTAGATATATTATTGTTATCAATTACACAATTCTTTTTGGTTACAGTGTTAGTAATTATTCAACTGGTATGGGGGAGGGATTAGAATGAGTTTGGGATTGGGGCTTAATCTTGAACAAAGTCAAAAATTAGTAATGACCCCTGAACTTCAACAGGCCATAAAAATTTTGCAATTTTCATCTACTGAATTAAGAGATTATGTAAATCAAATAATTGTAGAGAACCCTTTGTTAGAAATAGAAGAAAAAATAGAAAGAGAAGAAGGAGAAATAGAAGAAGCAGCAGCACCTAGTTTGGAAAAGAAAGAAGAGAAAATTGATTGGGAAAAATATGTAGGCGGTATTAGAGATTGTTCACGAAGTACAATAAGACGGGAAATAAAAGAAGGAATGTCTTTAGAAAATTCAGTTGCTTGTGAAAAAAATCTTCAAGACTATCTTCTTGCTCAACTTGGATATTTGCAGCTTGATTGTACTGAAAAAAGAGTAGGTCAATATCTGGTTGGAAATATTAATTCAGCAGGATATCTTGTTGTTACTGTTGAGCAAACTGCTCATGATATGAAAGTGGATAAAAAACAAGTAGAAAAGATATTAAAGTTTATCCAAAATTTTGATCCAGCAGGTGTTGGGGCAAGAAGTCTCCAAGAATGTTTGACAATTCAATTAAAAAAGGAAAAGGATATTAATAAAGATTTATTATATATGGTAGAAAATCATTTAGAAAATATAGGAGCAGGAAAATTAAAGAAAATTGCTATTGATATGAAGCTTTCTGTTCTCCAAGTTCAAAAAAATGCAGATATGATTAAGACATTTAATCCAAAACCAGGAGCCTCCTTTGGTGG
Source organism: Clostridia bacterium (assembly GCA_028684195.1). Taxonomy (GTDB): domain Bacteria; phylum Bacillota; class Peptococcia; order DRI-13; family DTU073; genus JAQUGH01. The sequence goes on from JAQUGH010000007.1 coordinate 6,295, forward strand.
TGAGGAAAGAATTAGTTATATTATACCGGATGTAATTATTGAATGTATTAAGGGTGAGTATGTTATCATTGCTAATGATGGTCAAATTCCTCAATTAAACATTAACAAAACGTACAGAGATGTACTTAATAAGTCTTATAATGCTGATCATGATGCGAAAAAATTTGTTGAAAATAAATTAAACCAAGCTCTGTGGCTAATTCGTAGTATAGAGCGCAGACGTACTACAATCTTTCGGGTGACTGAAACTCTAATAAAGTACCAAAAGGAGTTTTTTGATAGGGGTGTTAGATATTTAAAACCATTAACTTTAAAGCAAGTTGCAGAAGTAATTGGTGTTCATGAGTCTACTGTAAGTCGGGCAACATCAAATAAATACATTCAAACTCCACAGGGTATGTATGAATTTAAATTTTTCTTTACCGCTGGTTTAAATACGGAGGAGGGAGAAAGCGCATCTATCGAAAGTATTAAAAAAATGATGCGGGAGATAATAAACGGTGAGGAGATTAGGAAGCCTTATAGCGATCAAAAATTAACAGAGATTTTAAAAGAAAAAGGAATTTGTATTGCACGGCGAACTGTAGCTAAATATCGTGAGGAATTAAAAATATTAAGTGCAGGACAACGACGACGTTATTAGTGAAAAAAGTATCATCTTGTTAAAGTGAAGTTTATTTGTTAAAGTTATTTTTGTAGTAAGTTTTTTTAACCTTAGAGGGACAAGATATGACCCGGAGGGGGAGTATTATTGGATAATTGGGTAAGTATGCTTAAGATGATAGTTCCAGAAATAGAAGCTTTGTTAGAAAAACGTTATAGTATACTTAAAACAGTGAGTTATAATCAGCCTATTGGGAGAAGGCTTTTAGCGGAACGATTAGTATTTGGAGAGAGAGTAATACGTAGTGAGGTGGATTTTCTAAAAAGCCAACAATTATTAATATCGGATACGACAGGTGTATCACTTGCACCTGATGGTGAGATTCTAATGCTGCAGTTAGATGGGATTCTTCATAATTTTAGGGGACTTGAATCTTTAGAAACATATTTGGCAGAGAAAGTAGGCTTGGAAAAAGTTTATATAGTAGCAGGGGATGTAGATAAGCAAAGTTCAAATATGCGTGAAATAGGGAAAAAAGCGGGGGAATTTATTAGCAAGGTAGTAAGGGATGACTGGGTTGTAGCTGTAACAGGGGGAACTACTATGGCGGAAGTAGCCTGCCGAATTCCAATTTCAAATAGCAGTCAAAAGGTATTGGTTGTCCCGGCACGGGGAGGATTGGGAGAGGTCGTAGAGATTCAGTCAAATGCAATAGCTGCTGTAATTGCGGAAAGATTGGGTGGCACTTATAGGCTGTTATATGTGCCTGATTATATTTCAGAGGAGGTTTTGGAAAATTTACTTCTTGATTGCAAAATTCAGGAGACGATTAGTTTAGCTAAAAATGCTAACCTGCTTCTTCATGGTATCGGTGTACCAAAGATCATGGCAGCACGGCGGGATATTGATTGGCATATGTTACTTAAACAGGCAAAAGAACTTCCGGCAGGAGAAGCATTTGGCTATTATTTTGCCGACGATGGCACTGTAGCAGCTACCACACCCACTGTTGGACCAAAGCTTGAGGATCTTACCAAGTTAAATATGGTTGTTGCTGTGGCAGCAGGGAAAAGTAAGGCGAGAGCCATTCTTGCTGTGTTAAGGGCGGGATTTGTTAAGGTCTTGATTACCGATCAGGGTGCTGCTGAATCTATCAAAGAAATATTGGAAGCTGAAATATAGTTAAGAGAAAATCAAATTAAACATGAAAATGTGTTATATTAGTTAATGACAGCAAGTATTATTTTACTAAAATAAGGGAGGATTATTTATGAAAAAAGTTGGTATTAATGGGTTTGGGCGTATAGGAAGGAATGTATTTAGAAATGCCATGGGTAATGAGGATTTTGAAATAGTTGCGGTTAATGATCTTACTGATGCCAAAACACTTGCACATCTTTTACAGTTTGACTCTGTACATGGTAGAATTAAGGCAACTGTTGAAGAAAAAGAGGGAAGTATAGTTGTTGACGGTAAAAAAGTAAAGGTTATGGCAGAAAGAAATCCTGCTCTTTTGAGGTGGGGGGAGTTAGGCGTAGATGTAGTTATAGAATCAACGGGACGCTTTACTAAAGGAGAAAAGGCTAGAGCACATTTAGAGGCAGGTGCGAAAAAGGTAATTATTTCGGCTCCGGCTCAAGATGAGGATATAACAATTGTGATGGGTGTAAATGATAAATGTTACGAGACTGATAAACATCATATTATTTCTAATGCTTCCTGTACTACCAATTGTCTTGCCCCGGTGGCAAAAGTATTACATGATAATTTTTCAATTAGGCGTGGCTTTATGACCACTGTTCATTCATATACAAATGATCAGCAAATTCTTGATCTTCCACACAAGGATTTAAGAAGAGCACGAGCGGCAGGACTTTCAATTATACCTACTACAACAGGAGCTGCGAAGGCAGTTACGTTAGTTATTCCTGAATTAAAAGGAAAGTTAAATGGGTTTGCGATGCGTGTTCCTACACCTAATGTTTCTGTGGCAGATTTTGTGGCAGAATTGAACAAGAATGTTACTATAGAGGATATTAATGAGTGCTTTAAGAAAGCAGCAGAAGGGGAGCTTAAAGGCGTTTTAGGTTATACAGAACTGCCGTTGGTTTCAAGAGATTATAGTGGGGATCCTCGTTCTTCTATTGTAGATGCCTTGTCAACCATGGTAATAGATGGTAATATGATTAAGGTTTTAGCTTGGTATGATAATGAATGGGCATATTCTTGCAGGGTTGTTGATTTAGCTAAAATGGTAGTTAGAGCTTTATAAAGAGAAATTTCTTTTTGTGGAGGGGTTGGTTGCTTGTGAATAATAAGACCATTCGTGACGTTGATGTTTCGGGGAAAAGAATTCTTGTGCGGGTGGATTTTAACGTACCTGTCAAAGAAGGAAGGATCGGGGATGATACCCGCATAGTTAAGGCGTTGCCTACGATTAAGTATTTAAAGGATGAGGGAGCTAAGATAATTTTAGTGACTCATTTGGGCAGACCTAAAGGAAAGGTTGTCCCAGAAATGAGCGTTGAACTATTAGCTTCTTATTTATCAAAGCTTTTGGGTGAAAGAGTTATGTTTGTAGCAGATTGTGGTGGGGAAGAGTCCCATAAAGTAACGGCAGAGATGAAAGCAGGACAGATCGTGCTTTTGGAAAATGTTCGTTTTTATCCTGGAGAAGAAAGAAATGATCCTGATTTTGCAAAAGGATTGGCGTCCTTAGCTGATATTTATGTAAATGATGCTTTTGGTACAGCACATAGAGCACATGCGTCTACAGAAGGAGTGGCAAAGTTTCTTCCTGCAGTAGCTGGATTTTTAATGGAAAAAGAAATATTAGCTTTATCAGAAGTGTTAGAGAAACCGGGCAATCCTTTCGTGGTTATTCTAGGAGGTGCAAAGGTTTCTGATAAGATTTCTGTCATTGAAAACCTTCTCAAAAAGGCACATTGTCTTCTAATTGGAGGTGCTATGGCAAATACTTTTCTGAAGGCACAAGGTCATAAAATGGGAACTTCTAAGATAGAAATAGATAAGCTAGAGATTGCAAATAAACTTCTTAAGAAAGCAGAAGAGTTAGGGGTTAAGGTAATATTACCTCAGGATGTGGTAGTAGCTAAGGAGTTTTCGGCGGAGGCTCAGACTAAAATTGAGTCTGTTAATGAAATACCTGATGGGTGGATGGCACTTGATATTGGACCAAAAACTGTACAGGCTTTTAGTAAAGCTATTGAAAAGGCACAGACTATTGTCTGGAATGGACCTTTAGGAGTGTATGAATTTGAGAAGTTTGCTATAGGTACAAAGCAGATAGCTAAAGCGGCCGCTTCGGCACAAGGGAAAACTATTATTGGCGGTGGGGATGTTGTTGCTGCCGTTGAAAAAACAGGTTTGTCTGAAAAAATATATCATATATCTACAGGAGGAGGAGCATCTCTAGAATTTTTAGAGGGCAAGATTTTACCCGGGGTAGATGCTATTTTGAAAAAGTGAGGTAGGGAATCATGAGAAAACCTATAATCATTGCTAATTGGAAGATGTATAAGACTGTGGAAGAAGGGAGAAAATTTATCGCAGAATTTCCTCTTGATAAGGAACTTTTTAGTGAGGTAGAGGTAGCAATATGTCCAACCTTTACGGCTCTTCAAACAGTGGGAGAGGTATTTAGAAATACAGATGTAAAATTAGGAGCCCAAAATTTATATCCTGTTGATGAAGGAGCTTTTACAGGTGAAATATCTCCTGTAATGTTGAAGGAACTGGGGTGTTCTTATGTTATATTGGGACATTCTGAGCGTAGACATATATTAAATGAAACAGACAGTTTTATTAATAGAAAAGTCAAATGTGCCTTTAAACATGAGCTGTTGCCGATCCTTTGCATTGGAGAGACCTTGGAGGAAAGGCAGAAAGGGAAAACAGAAGAGGTTTGTATTCATCAAATTATAGAAGGATTAGAAGACATTGATACTAAAGATTTGGCTCGGATGGTGTTGGCTTACGAACCTGTGTGGGCTATTGGAAGTGGTATAAATGCCAGTGCGGATGAAGCGGAAGAAACAATAGCTTTGATTCGTGATGTTATTGGAGAAAATCTTGATAAAGAAGTGGCAGAAAAGATGAGGATTCAGTACGGCGGAAGTGTTAAACCCGGGAATATTAAGGAATTTATGAAAAAAGAAAATATTGACGGAGCCTTGGTTGGAGGGGCAAGTCTAAAAGCAGATTCCTTCTATGAGATAATCAAAGGTGCTAGGGGAGGAAAAGAAGAAGAATGACGTATAAACCTGTTATGCTGGTAATTCTTGATGGATGGGGCATATCACAGAGAAAAAGTGGAAATGCGATCACTTTAGCAAGAACACCATTTTATGATAATTTAATTAATAAATACCCCCATTGTAAATTAAAATCCTTTGGTGAAGCGGTAGGATTACCGGAAGGACAGATGGGAAATTCCGAAGTTGGACATTTGAATATTGGTGCCGGAAGGGTAGTTTACCAAGAATTAACCCGTATTAATAGAGCTATTCGTCAAGGGGAACTCGTGACAAATCAGGTTTTAAAGGATGCTATGGAAAAAGCAGTGCAAGAAAAAAAGCCTGTACATTTAATGGGGCTTTTGTCTGATGGCGGTGTCCATAGTCATATCAATCATTTGTTTGCTTTGATGGAGATGGCTAAGGCAAAGGGAGTGGGAAAGCTTTATATTCACGCTTTGTTGGATGGAAGAGATGTAGCTCCTGCCAGTGCTGAAAAATACATAACTGCTTTGGAGGGAAAGATTAGCGAGCTTGGATTGGGTCAAATAGCTACGATAGCAGGTAGATATTATACTATGGATCGTGATAAACGCTGGGATAGGGTGGAAAAAGGCTATAGGGCTATGGTAGATGGGGAAGGGCTTAAAGCACGTTTGCCCATGGAGGCTTTAGAAAAAGCTTATGAGATGAAAATTACCGATGAGTTTGTAGAACCTACCGTTATGGTGGATGATAAAGGAGAACCCATAGGGAAGGTTTTACCCGGTGATGTCATGATTATGTATAATTTCCGTGCGGATAGAGCACGGCAGATAAGCTATGCTTTTACGGATAAGGAATTTAGCGGGTTTAAGCGGTCAGCTGGATTTCCAGATATTCATTATGTATGCTTTACCCAATATGATGTTAATATTAAAGCTCCGGTAGCATTTTCACCTCAAGATTTAGATAATACCTTAGGAGAGGTTGTAAGTGAGGCAGGGCTTACACAATTGAGGATCGCAGAAACAGAAAAATATGCTCATGTGACGTTCTTTTTTAATGGGGGCGTTGAGGAAGCTAATTCTAGGGAAGAGAGGATATTGGTTTCTTCGCCCAAAGTTGCGACGTATGATCTTCAACCGGAAATGAGTGCTTGTCAAGTTACTTCTAAAGTAATAGAAAAGATAAATGATAGCGAATATAGTTTGATTGTATTAAATTATGCTAATACTGACATGGTAGGTCACACAGGACAACTTGATGCCTGTATAAAAGCGGTTGAAACAGTAGATACTTGTCTTAATCAAACGCTAGAGGCTGTATTAAATAAAGGTGGAGTTGTTCTAGTGACGGCAGATCATGGCAATGCTGAATGTATGGTAGATTACCAAACACAGAAGCCTTTTACGGCACATACTTCTAATTTTGTGCCTTGCGTTTTAGTGGGTAATGAAATGGGACATGTTCTGCTTAGAGATGGCTCTTTACAGGATATAGCACCGACGCTATTGAAATTAATGGGATTAAAAAAGCCTAAAGAGATGACAGGGGAAAGTTTAATAATCGGGGAAAAATAGGAAACTATTTTTAAAATAATGAGGGGGTAAAAAAATGAATGCAATTGTTGATGTTTATGCAAGAGAAATACTAGATTCCCGGGGGAATCCTACTGTTGAGGTTGATGTTACACTGGAAGATGGTTCATTTGGTCGTGCTGCTGTTCCTTCAGGTGCTTCCACAGGTGCGTATGAAGCTGTGGAATTAAGAGATGGAGACAAGAATCGGTTTATGGGTAAGGGAGTTATGAATGCTGTAACTAATGTTAATACCATTATTGCTCCTGCTATTTTGGATATGAATGCCTTGGAGCAGGTAGAAATTGATAATATGATGATTAAGCTTGATGGTACTCCTAATAAGGGTAAGTTAGGGGCTAATGCTATCTTAGGAGTGTCTTTGGCTGTGGCAAAAGCTGCTGCAAATTATGTGGGGCTTCCCCTTTATCGCTATATAGGCGGAGTAAATGCAAAAGAGCTTCCTGTACCCATGATGAACATTCTTAATGGGGGAAAGCATGCGGATAATAATATGGATATTCAGGAGTTTATGATCTTACCTGCTGGAGCTTTATCATTTGGAGAAGCATTTAGAATGGGTGCTGAAGTATTTCACAACTTGAAAAGTGTCTTAAAGGAAAAAGGATATAATACTTCTGTTGGTGATGAAGGTGGTTTTGCACCAAATCTAGGTTCTAATGAAGAAGCATTGGAACTTATTGTAGAAGCTATAAAAAAAGCAGGATATAAACCAGGGGAGGATGTTTTCTTAGGGTTAGATACAGCAGCTACAGAGCTTTATAAAGATGGCTTATATCATTTAGCTGGTGAAGGTTTAACTATGACATCTGATGAAATGATCGATTATTACGCAAAGCTAATTAGCAAATACCCAGTTATATCTATTGAAGATGGTCTTTCAGAGGATGATTGGGAGGGCTGGAAAAAGATGACCCAAGCTTTGGGTAAAAAAGTCCAGATTGTGGGGGACGATCTTTTTGTGACAAATACAGAAAGAGTTTCCAAAGGGATAGAAATGGGAGCTGCTAATAGTGTTCTTATTAAGGTTAATCAGATTGGAACATTGACAGAAACTCTTAATACAATTGAAATGGCTAAACGTGCCGGATATACAGCTGTTGTCTCTCACCGTTCCGGGGAAACAGATGATACCACAATTGCCGATATAGTTGTAGGGGTAAATGCAGGACAGATTAAAACAGGAGCTCCTTCTCGTATAGATCGTGTTGCTAAATATAATCAGTTATTAAGAATTGAAGAAGAGCTAGACGAGTCCGCTGTGTATAGAGGGAGAGACACTTTTTATAATTTGAAGTAAGGAAAATTGAAGATAATATAGATATAACAATAGCAAGAACATGACTTAAGTTGTGTTCTTGCTATTGTTGTATCTATAGGGGTATTAAAAACATATTAGACATAATGTTACAAATATGATAAAATAAAAAGAAGTTTTAAATTAAAATACCAGCTTATCTCCAATCTTTAGTTCATGGACAGTAATTGAAGCAGAAGGGAGCTCCAGTACTTGCAGCCCTTGCTTGATAAAAGGACTTAATTTTCTTGGCTTCATTTCCGGAATTAAGTGGACAATTTGGTTGCCTTTATTTAGAAAAATAACATCTATGGGAAATGACATAAACCATGTGTGAATCTGACGGCAAGGACGTATTAAAAGACCCTCCCCTTGTTGTAAATTTTTTTTCGGGATAAGTCCAGCAAGGCGAAGCCAAAAAGTATCAGCAAGTACTATATTTTCACCGATTATCGTATTGTTCTTTGTAATTATTAAGTTCAAGGTCATCCTCTCCAATTTTTCTTATTATATTTTAATTAATGATTAGTGTAGTTCTTTTCTTTCTTCTTTAATAAACTCAAAAATCCTTTGTACAAAGGTAAAATAATAATTGTGAAAAGGGAGTGTACGTTAGAATGAAGAGAGTGTATACCGATACGAGAATTGGTGGTTTATTGAATTGTGCAATCATAAGAGGGGGTTACTTTATTTAATAAGATTATTTAAAAGGAGTTGAATGATCATGGATGATGGTTCGATTGTTTTTAAAAATATAATAAGAGATTTATATAGAAAAAGTGTGAAAAGGGATAGATATAGAAACAGCAAGAAGAGTGGTGAAAGCACCAAGGGCATTGAATCTGGTGGTAATGTGCCACAAGGCAGCTATAGTTATGTTATGTGGATTAGAAGGGGTGAAAATCCCAAAACAGTTAGGGATGTAAATTTGTATATTTATAAAGAACCTGATAGACCGCCTTTTGACGAGGCTCAGAAACAAATAGTCTTTGAAGGAGAATTAAGATTTATAATTGAAAAAGATGAGAAAATAAATCGGGAATTTGGAAAATTCGTAGGCTGGTCAGTGAAAGAGTATGCACCTGAATTAGTAGAAAAATTGCGAGATAAAAACAAAGCAGAATTGCCTCAAGAAACCATGGCAAGACTGTTATCTAGCAAAAGTGGGATGCCCCATGTATTAATGGTTAAACCAGATAAAGATTCTTTATTTGCGGGTGACGATAAAGCAACCAAAGCTAGAAAAGAAAGAAGTTCAGAGGTTGTTGCTGCAAGGATTAGAATATTAAATATGAATCGCTCTCCATCAGGATTACAAAAAGAAGCGGAGGAGGTAATAGGGGGAGACAATAAACCAGAAAATGTAGCACAGTTAGTTCAAGCAGGGAAGCTGCAAATAGAAAAAGCAGAGGAAAAATCAGAGGTAGCAAAGGCAAGTGCCGCAAAGGCAAGGGAAATGGCGAAAATATTAATGAAAAGAGACGGTAGATAAAGATAATATCCATAAGAGGATAGTTATGTGGAATCAAAGTAAAATCAATTTAAGAAGAAAGCTAGCCATATGTGTGCATACTATATAAACGTGTGTTATAATGATAAAATAAGTTAATGTTGCAGGTAAATTATAAGGGTGTATAATTAACATTGTGTACAATATTATGTTGTGTTAAAATGACAATGTTAATTTGAAGGAGGGAGGTCTATATGAAAACTTTTATTCTTGTTCTTCAAGTGATTTCTAGCATCGGGCTGATTGCTACTGTATTATTACAGTCTGGGAAAAGTGCCGGGTTGTCTGGTTCTATTGCTGGAGGAGCAGAAACATTGTTTGGTGGTAAGAAAAAGGGGTTAGATGATTTTTTAGCCAAGTTATCCACAGGGATAGCAGTTAGTTTTATGATTTTAACATTACTTTTATCAATCGTAAAATAATGGTTTATTAGCTGAGGAGGAAGGAAAAAAATGGATTCTTTTGTTATTTGGGCTCCCCTAGCTGGGGTAGCTGCACTTTTATTTGCGTTTTATCTTTCTAATCGTGTCAACAAGGTTGAACCTGGAAATCAGACAATGCAAGACATAGCTCAGGCAATTCATGAAGGGGCGATGGCCTTTTTGTTTCGTGAATACAAAACCTTGTCTGTTTTTGTGGCTGTTGTAGCTGTCTTGATTTTTGGGGCAGGTATGCTGACTAAGGGTGCTGATAGTATGCAACCAGAAACAGCTTTCGCATTTATTATAGGAGCTATTTGTTCCGTTACTGCTGGTTACATAGGTATGAATGTGGCTACAAAGGCTAATGTAAGAACTGCCAATGCTGCTCAAGAAAGTGCAAACAAGGCTTTGGGAGTTGCATTTTCAGGCGGAGCAGTGATGGGAATGTCTGTTGTTGGTTTAGGACTTGTGGGACTTGGAATTGTAACTTTTTTATTTGATGATCCCAGTACGATTAATGGATTTGCATTAGGAGCTAGTTCTATTGCTCTTTTTGGTCGTGTTGGAGGAGGTATTTATACAAAGGCTGCTGATGTGGGTGCTGATTTAGTGGGCAAAGTTGAAGCAGGAATTCCTGAAGATGACCCTCGTAATCCTGCTGTTATTGCTGATAATGTAGGTGATAATGTAGGTGATGTAGCCGGTATGGGTGCTGACCTTTTTGAATCTTATGTAGGTTCAATTATTGCAGCGATAGCTTTAGCTGTGGCGTTAGGATTAGGAAGAAACGGAATTGTCCTTCCTATTTTGATTGCGGCGGCAGGGATATTAGCCTCAATTATTGGAACATTCTTTGTTAAAACGGGTGAAGGTTCTAATCCGTCAAAGGCGTTAAATATAGGGGAAACCGTGGCAATGTTGCTTTCCTTAGTTGCTACATATTTATTAGCGACAAAACTTCTTCCTGCAAATGGTGATTTAACAGGATTTAACGTATTTATAGCAACGGTAGCTGGACTTATTGCTGGATATGGTATAGGGAAAATTACAGAATATTATACTTCAGCTGATTTTAATCCTGTAAAAGGAATAGCAAAAGCTTCTCAAACAGGAGCCGCTACGAACATAATCGCAGGATTAGGCGTAGGTATGGGTAGTACAGTTTTACCTGTTTTAGTTATAGCTGTAGCCATATTGGTTGCTTTCAAGTTTGCTGGATTGTATGGAATAGCATTGGCGGCTGTGGGAATGCTTTCTACAACAGGTATGGTTGTGGCAGTTGATGCGTATGGACCTATTGCTGATAACGCTGGTGGTATTGCAGAAATGTCACATCTTGATCCTAAAGTAAGAAAAATTACTGACGAATTAGATTCAGTAGGTAATACAACAGCGGCTGTAGGAAAAGGTTTTGCAATTGGGTCTGCAGCTTTGACAGCTTTGGCACTGTTTAGTGCTTACACTAGGGTTGCAGGTATAGACACCATTGATATATTGAATCCTTCAGTTGTAGCCGGTCTCTTCATTGGAGGGATGTTACCATATATTTTCTCTTCTCTTACGATGAGTGCTGTTGGTAAAGCTGCCGGTGACATGATTGAAGAGGTGAGAAGACAGTTTAGAGAAATACCGGGCATAATGGAAGGAACGGCTAAGCCTGAATATGCAAAATGTGTTGATATTAGTACTTCCGCTGCTATTAGAGAAATGATATTACCTGGTCTTTTGGCTATCGTTGTACCAATTATTGTTGGGGTATTCCCTGGTTTGGGTAAAGAAGCATTGGGAGGACTTTTAGCAGGAGCACTTGTTTCTGGATTCGTACTTGCTATTATGATGGCTAACGCTGGTGGTGCTTGGGATAATGCCAAGAAATATATTGAGGGTGGAGAGTACGGCGGAAAAGGTTCAGAAGCTCATGCTGCTGCTGTTACCGGCGATACCGTAGGAGATCCTTTCAAAGATACATCTGGACCATCAATCAATATTTTAATTAAATTGATGACGATAGTATCTTTGGTATTTGCACCTCTCTTTATGTAAAAATAGAGAATGCTTTTAAAGTAGACTCGGTTCTTTGGAACCGAGTCTATTATTATAAAATATTGCATTATGAATAATAAAGGCGGTAGGATAGAAATGGATAGGAGGGAATATTTTTGGAGCTAAACTATGACCATTTTTGTTTTGGCTGTGGTGAAAAGAATCCCAAGGGTTTGAAATTGAAGTTTAGACAAGAAGGGGACATAGTTAGGACAACCTTTGTTCCTGATGAAACTCATCAAGGGTACCCCGGAATTATCCATGGAGGTATAACCAGTACCATTTTTGATGAAGTAATGTCTACTTGTATTAATATGTTGGGGGAGTTTGCGGTAACAGCTAGATTAGAAGTGCGATTCAAAAATAAAATACATATCAAAAAACCTATAGAATTTGAAGCGAAGATAGTTAAAAGAAAAGGGCGAGTAATTGATGTTGAGGCTCGTGCTTTTTTGGAAGGTGGTAAAACGGCGGCAGAAGCAAAGGGTCGTTTCATTATAATAAAAGAGGAGGATGTTCTAAATTAGGACTGTAAAATAATAATGTCCAATTAGTCTACAAAATTTGCTATCTGTTAGTTTAAAATTGGTATATTGTTAATGAAAATGAGAAAGTATAAATTCAAAAAGATACTTTTAAAATAAAACAGGAAAATTGAGTAAAAAGAGTAGGCAATTATTAGATTAGACTTGATTAAATGCGAATTGAACGATTAAATGAATTGAGTGGCGGAGGGTGACGAGGGGGACAATACTCGTCACCGTGTCGCTCCCGAAAGGAGAAAAAAATGGTTACAAAAGAAGAGGTATTGGAATATATGTTACATAATTCATATAAACCAATGACGGTGAAGGAATTACTTGATAGGCTGGAGATTGAGGACAAGTCAAGTTTTACCAATGTTTTAAAGGACTTAGAAGACAACGGGAAAATTGTTCTCAATCGAAAAGGACGTTATGGGTTGCCACAAAAAATGAACCTTGTAGTAGGACGTGTTCAAGGAAATGCCAAAGGATTCGCTTTTTTGATAGCTGATGATCCACAGCAAAAGGATGTTTATGTAAATGGGGAAGACCTAAATGGGGCAATGCACAATGATAGAGTTGTCCTGCGTTTGTATAAACATTTAGGGGATGGTCAAAAGCCTGAGGGAGAAGTCATACGTATTCTGAAACATGCTAATGAAAATGTTGTAGGAACTTACGAGAGTAGTCGTAATTTTGGGTTTGTTGTACCTGATGAGAAACGTTTAAAGTATGATATTTTTATTCCTAAGAATGAAGCGAAGGGAGCAAAGACTGGAGATAAAGTAGTATTGGAAATAACTAGTTGGCCAGAACCACGTAGGAATCCGGAAGGACGAATAACTGAAGTGCTTGGAAATAAGAATGATCCAGGTACAGATATTTTATCTATTGTTAGAAAACATCAGCTTCCAGAGGATTTCCCACCAGAAGTATTAGAAGCTGCAAAAAAAATCCCTTCATCAGTAGAAAGTCAAGAGATGAATAAACGTCGTGATTTACGTGATTTACCTATGGTTACCGTTGATGGGGAAGATGCTAAGGATTTGGACGATGCGGTTACATTAGAGGTATTAGCTAATGGTAATTATTATTTAGGAGTTCATATTGCAGATGTGAGTTATTATGTTAAGGAAAATAGTCTTTTGGATCAAGAAGCTTTAAAAAGGGCGACTAGTGTTTATTTGGTGGACAGGGTTATTCCTATGCTCCCACGCAGTCTTTCCAATGGAATTTGTAGCCTTAATGCGGGCGAAGATCGTTTGGCAATGAGTTGCTTTATGGAAATAGATTCAAAAGGAGAAGTAGTTAAGCATGAGATATTACCTACAGTTATAAAGGTAAAGGAGCGAATGACGTATACTGATGTTAATAAAATTTTAAAAGAGATGGATCCGGAATTATTAACACACTATAGTGGGTATGTAGACATCTTTAAAATGATGCAGGAATTATGTTTGGTTTTGCGAGAAAAGCGTTTGCGGCGTGGGTCAATTGATTTTGATATTCCAGAAAGCAAAGTGATATTAGATGATCAAGGGAAACCAATTGATATTGTAAAAAGAGAACGATCTATTGCAGAGATGATTATTGAAGAATTTATGATTTCTGCTAATGAAACTGTGGCGGAGGATTTTTATTGGCAAGAAGTACCATTCCTGTACCGTGTTCATGAAAAACCTGATGTAGATGATTTAGCCGAACTCAATGATTTTCTAGGCATATTTGGTTATTATGTCAAAGCTAATAGAAAAGGAGAAGTTAGTTCCAGTGCCTTTCAGCAGGTAATAGAGAAAGTCAAAGGACGGGCAGAGGAGAAAACGATTAATATGGTGATGCTCAGAGCGATGAAGCATGCTCGCTATGCATCCGAAGCTGTGGGACATTTCGGTTTGTCTGCGGAATATTATTCACATTTCACATCTCCCATTAGGAGATATCCTGACTTAGCAATTCATCGTGTTATTAGAAAAGTTCAATCAAGCGGAATAAATGAGAAGGAATACAAAAAGTTAACTGCTCTTATGGACGAATATGCTGAACAAGCTTCTTTGCGGGAGCGGGTAGCGGAAGAAGCGGAACGAGAATCAGTGGATTTAAAGAAAGTTGAGTACATGAAGGATTTTATAGGTGAAACATATACTGGGATAATCAGTGGGGTTACATCGTTTGGATTTTTTGTTGAACTTCCCAACACAGCGGAAGGCTTGGTGCATGTATCAACGTTGACGGATGATTATTATCAATATGTAGAAAAACACCTGATGCTGATAGGGGAACATACTAATAAGGTGTACAGAATTGGGGATGAAGTTAAAGTTATTTTGACTCGTGTAAATGTAGAAGAACGGAATATTGATTTTGAAGTAGCACCTAGAGATGAAGCAAAGGTTTAGTTATGGGTAGGTACAATTGAACGGTCTTAACTTGAACTTGTACTTGAACTTGCACTTGAAATAAAATGTGTCTCATGTTATAATATGTGTCTTGGCTGATTTGAAAATTGTGCAATGCTTCTTATTTATGTTTGCAGAGATTTAGTTATAAGTAAGTTGGTTTTCGATTTTGTTAGTTGTATGGGGTTGAGTGAATATGCAGGAAAAAAACATTAAAGTGGTTACTGAAAATCGTAAAGCTCGTCATGATTATTTTATTGAAGAAGCGTTTGAAGCAGGAATAGCTTTAACGGGAACGGAAGTAAAATCATTACGTGCGAGTAAAGTGAATTTAAAGGATAGTTATGCACAAGTGGTAAATGGAGAAATGTTTCTTTTTAATATGCACATAAGTCCTTACGAACAAGGGAATCGGTATAATGTGGATCCAGTGAGATCTCGCAAGCTGTTACTGCATAAAAACGAAATTAACAAGCTTTTTGGTAAGGTGAAGCAACAAGGCTTGACGTTGGTTCCTCTAAAAGTATATTTTAAAAGGGGACGAGTGAAAGTTGAAATAGCCTTAGCTAAAGGGAAAAAGGATTATGATAAGCGGAATGTGATGGCTGAGAAGGATGCAAAACGTGAGGTTGAAAGAGGTATGCGAGAAAAGAATCGTTATTAAGAACAGATTCTAATAAAGTTAATAAATGCTAATAAGGTGAAATTTACTTGGATAAATGTTTTAATTGAGTAGTTAATAATTTTTGGGGGTGTACTGGTTTCGACGGGGGAAGCGGTGGCAAAAGAAGCGAGCCGGGGTTGCATTAGCCCGTAAAACGGTGCAAAAATTGTAAACGCAAACGATAATTACGCTTTAGCTGCTTAATTGCAGTTTAACCTCTTACCTTCTGTGCCTGGGGTGAGGGATAAGAGGTCAATTTACCGGGCTACTCTTAAGTAAGCGTCTCATAGCTTAAGGGGAAATTAATGAGACTGGTCTGAAGGAATCCTGCCTGTAGGAGTCTGGAAGATAAGATTTAAATTATAGGCTGCGCTCGGAGATGCTTTTGTGGTCGTTCTTTCGGACAGGGGTTCGATTCCCCTCACCTCCACCATTAAAAAATCTAACTGTAATGTTAATGCCTAAATAGCTATTATCCTTACGGTTTACTATAACGTTATCAATGAATTCTTGGAGAACAAGTGGCAGTCAAGGTTCAAAGACCGGGAATAGAAAAGAGTATCAATCTTGATTTAAATATTATGAAGGATATGGAAAAGCTACTTATTTTTGTGAAATGCGACGATGAAACTAAACAAACAGGCTACTGCAAATATATTGGAATTGTGTCAAATTTTTTAAAACAGTTAACACGTTGACACATTTGGTTTAATAAGATACAATACTTTTTAAATAGAAAACCTTTGAGCAAGAAAAGTACGAAAAGTCGGGTGTATCCAGAGAATCGCTGGTTGGTGTGAATGCGATAGCATAGATTTTTCCGAATGGTCTTGTGAGGGTGGCTTGAAACTGCTAGGCAGGAGTAGACGCTGACGGGGACCCCGTCCGTTATCAGTGGGGTGCATATGATGGTATGCAAAATGAGTGGATGATTTTTATCATCAATTTGGGTGGTATCGCAGAAGTTTAAAGCTTTTGTCCCTTTTAGGGGCAGGGGCTTTTTTGTTTTACCTAAAACACTATCAAAATAAAAGAAAGGAGTTTTCATCCCATCAATTGATGAAAATAGGTGGCTGTTATGATTCGACCGAGTTGTGAAAAAATTGAGGAATTGGCTAAGATGTTTAATACGATTCCAATTTGCAAGGAAATATACGCAGATGAGGTAACTCCAATTACACTGTTGCGTAAGCTGGCACAAATCAGCCGAAGGTATTATCTTCTGGAAAGTATTGAAGGCGGCGAAAAATGGGGACGATACTCCTTCCTCGGTTTTGACCCCATTCTCCATGTAATCTGTAAAAACAACACAGTAACAATCGAAGGCAGTGAAACAAAAACGGTTCATACAGATAAGCCTCTTGAGATATTGAGGGGGTTGCTATCAAACTATCGGGCACCCAAACTCAGCGATATGCCTCCTTTTAGCGGGGGATTTGTGGGGTATTTCGCCTATTCCATGATTGGGTATGCCGAGCCGATATTGAAAATCAAAAGAGGTGATTTAAATGATTTTGACCTGATGCTTTTCGACAAGGTAATTGCCTATGACCATCTGAAACAGAAGATTTGTGTAGTAGTTAATATGAATACGGAGCATATTATGGAAAACTACGGAAAGGCAGTATCCGAAATCGAGAATATAGTACGAATCATTACCGATTCACAGCCACTTCCCAAACTGCGTACGGATGAAAAAGTAAATTTCAAATGTAATGTATCCAAAGAAGATTATTGCTCGACAGTGGAAAAAACCAAGGAATATATCAGGGATGGTGATATTTTTCAGGCAGTTATCTCATGTCGGTTTGAGAGCGAATATTACAGCAGTCTGATTAATGCCTACCGTGTGCTTCGTACCACTAATCCTTCGCCTTATATGGTATATATGCATATGGATAATGTTGAAATAATGAGTACCTCTCCCGAAACTCTTGTCCGTCTGCAGGATGGAAGACTTTCTACCTTCCCTGTTGCAGGCTCAAGACCTAGGGGTGCTACTACACAGGAGGATATTGCTCTTGAGAAGGAACTGCTTCAGGATGAAAAGGAGTTATCGGAACACAATATGTTGGTGGATTTGGCGAGAAATGATTTAGGAAAAATTTCAAAATTCTCTTCCGTGGAAGTAATCGACTATATGATGATTCACCGATACTCCAAAATCATGCATATCGCATCTTGCGTAGAGAGTGATATACGGCAGGATTGTGATGCTTTAACAGGGATTGAAGCAATTTTGCCTGCAGGCACTCTTTCGGGTGCACCCAAGATTCGTTCTTGCGAAATTATTGAGGAATTGGAAAGTGAGCCACGGGGTATCTATGGCGGAGCTCTCGGCTATCTGGATTTTACCGGGAATTTGGACACTTGTATTGCCATACGCATGGCTGTGAAGAAGGACGACAGGGTTGTAGTTCAGGCAGGTGGCGGCATAGTAGCTGATAGCGTCCCCGAGCTGGAGTATGCGGAAGCAGGAAATAAGGCAAGAGCCGTTATGAACGCAATTCTTAATGCAGGCGAGGTGAATGACGGATGATTTTGTTAATTGATAACTATGATAGCTTTTCATATAATCTTGTACAGCTTGCCGGAAGTTTTAACACCAATATTCAAGTTATCCGTAACGATGAACTGACATTGGAGGAGATACGCATTCTGGAGCCTTCACATATTATCCTTTCACCCGGACCGGGCTATCCGAGAGATGCCGGTGTGTGTGAAGAAGTGATTGCAAGATTCAAGGGGGAAGTTCCGATTTTGGGTGTTTGTCTTGGACATCAGGCAATATGTGAGGTTTTTGGTGCCACAATTACCTATGCGGTTCAGCTAATGCACGGAAAAAAGAGCAATATTAATATCGACAGCGTCTGCCCGATTTTTGAGGGGCTTCCCACAGAAATAGAAGCAGCTCGTTACCATTCGCTTATTGCCAAGAGGGAGACTATTACGAGTGAATTAGAGGTTATTGCAGAAGATGACATTGGCGAAGTCATGGCGGTACGGCACAAAAATTACAATATCTATGGGTTACAGTTTCATCCGGAATCTATTTTAACGCCTAAGGGCTATGTGATAATGAAAAATTTTTTAAGTTTGGATGGTGGTAAAAATGATTAGAGAAGCAATACGCAGTGTTGTTGAGAAAAAGAACCTCCCGTTTGAAATGGCGAGGCTGGTAATGGAGGAAATTATGCAGGGGCAGGCGACCAATGCACAGATAGCAGCTTTTTTAACGGCTATGCGGATGAAGGGCGAAACCATTGACGAAATCACTGCTTGTGCGACTGTTATGAGGGATCATTGCACAAAGCTACGGCATAAGGGAGACGTGTTGGAGATTGTGGGTACTGGCGGAGATGAAGCATATACCTTTAATATTTCTACCGTTGCTGCCTTTGTAGCGGCAGCAGCGGGCGTCCCTGTGGCGAAGCACGGTAACCGTAGTGTTTCCAGTAAGTGTGGAGCGGCAGATCTTCTTGAGGCTCTTGGTGTCAGACTGGATTTAACTGCGGAACAAAGTGGGCGGGTCTTGGAGCAGACAGGGATGTGTTTTATGTTTGCACCGATTTACCATGCGTCCATGAAGTATGCGGCTCCCATCCGAAAAGAAATGGGCACGCGAACTATCTTTAATATATTGGGACCTCTGGCAAATCCGGCAAGTGCCTCAATTCAGTTGCTGGGCGTATATAATGAAAATTTAGTTAAACCTCTGGCTCAGGTGTTGTCAAATCTAGGCGTAAAACGTGCCATGGTGGTTCACGGAAACGATGGATTGGATGAAATCTCGCTGAGTACCACAACAACAGTCTGCGAAGTTAATTGTGGAGAGTTAAGCAGTTATATCTTGGATCCCTGTGAATTTGGGTTCGAGCTCTGTCAGCCCGATGATTTGGTTGGCGGTGATGCCGCGGAAAATGCCAAGATCGCACTCAGCATTCTTCGGGGAGAAAAAGGGTCAAAGCGTGATGTCGTTCTTCTTAATGCGACGGTGTGCTTGTATATGGCAGGAAAAACTGAAAAAATTTCCGACGGTATTGCTCTTGCGGCGGAAATCATCGAAAGTGGCAAGGCCTATGAGCAGATGAAAAGGTTTGTTAGAGCAACTAATGAGGTGTCCCAATGATGCTTGACGACATTTATGCGTCGGCAATAAAAAGGGTAGCCACTGCCAAAAAAACGATCTCTTTAGCAGAAATGCGGCACAGAGCATTTGAAATGCAGATAGGACATTTTCGATTTGAAACCGCTTTGCGTGAACCGGATATTTCTTTTATTTGCGAAGTAAAAAAAGCATCTCCGTCCAAAGGGGTGATAGCGGAGGATTTTCCGTATCTTGATATTGCCCGTGAATATGAGGCGGCTGGTGCTTCTGCTATCTCCGTTTTAACGGAACCCGATTTTTTTCGTGGAAGTAACAGTTATTTAAGTGAAATAAGAGAGCAGGTAAAAATACCGCTGTTACGTAAGGATTTTACAGTTGACGAGTACCAGCTGTACGAGGCGAAGGTTATAGGTGCCGATGCGGTACTTTTGATATGTGCCCTGTTGGATATTGAAACCATACGTCAATATCTTGAAATCTGTGATAGGCTTGGAATTTCTGCGTTAGTTGAGGCACATACCAAGCAGGAAGTGGAATCCGCTGTTGCAATTGGGGCGAGAATCATCGGGGTAAACAATCGAAATCTGAAAACCTTTGAGGTTAATCTTGAAACATGTGCCAAACTTCGTCCCTTTGTGCCGGAGGAAACCCTGTTTGTCGCTGAAAGTGGGATTAAAACCTCCGATAATATCGCAATTCTTTGTCAAGCCGGGGTTGACGCTGTACTGATAGGAGAAACATTAATGCGCAGCAATAACAAAAGGGCAGCACTCAAAAATCTAAGGGAGGGGGTACACTGTGACAAAAATTAAAATTTGCGGATTAAGCAGATTGCCGGATATTGAGGTTGTCAATGAAGTATTGCCAGATTATATTGGCTTTGTCTTTGCAGAAAGCAGTCGGAAAGTGAGCCGCCAACTGGCAGAGAAGATGAAAAAAGCATTGGATAGGAGAATCTTGACGGTAGGAGTATTTGTGAATACTGAACCAAGTGAAATTGTACAGTTGTGTAAGGATAATATTATTGAAATGATACAATTGCACGGAGATGAGGATCTCTCATATATTACCGTACTTAAAAATGAGGTTTCTAACCCGATTATAAAGGCGGTGCGAGTGCAAAGCTCACGTCAGCTTTTAGAGGCACAGTCGTTGCCCTGTGATTACCTGTTGCTTGACACATATCGGAAGGATGTATATGGAGGAAGCGGAAAAAACTTTGAATGGTCGCTGATTCCGAAACTGGAAAAGCCTTTTTTCCTTGCAGGTGGTTTGAACGCAAGAAATATTGAAGCCGCAGCTGTAGCTTGTCGTCCGTACTGTCTTGATGTCAGCAGCGGCGTGGAAACTGACGGGCTCAAGGATCAAGATAAAATCAGAGAGATTATAAGGATTGTTAGGGGTAGGAGTTACTCTTGCAATTAAGTAAAAAAATTTGTTGTAGATAAAATTATAGTTTAGGTGTATAATTTATATTGTGTGTGATATGGTCCATTGGTCAAGCGGTTAAGACGCCACCCTCTCACGGTGGAATCAGGGGTTCGATTCCCCTATGGATCACCAAAGAAAAAAAGATGGTTCTTTGTTTTAATTGACAAGGTGAGCTGTCTTTAATTTTAATTACAATGAAAATGAGGAAAAATGATGGATTATAAGAAGTTGGCTGATATACTTTTCCCGGACATAACGAAATCAATATCTTATTATGAAGAAACTGCATTTCCAAAGAGAGATTTAAGTGAGGGAGCAAAGGTTACCAGATTGGCACCAAGCCCTACAGGCTTTATTCACCTGGGTAATCTTTATGGAGCCTTCGTAGATGAACGTTTAGCTCATCAAAGCAAAGGGGTATTTATGCTTCGTATAGAAGATACAGATGATAAACGCAAGGTAGAGGGAGCGATAAAAGCCATTATATCTTCCTTGGAATACTTTGACTTAAAGTTTGACGAGGGAGCAAGCATTGATGGGGCAGTAGGAAATTATGGACCGTATTTTCAAAGTAATCGTGGAGAAATTTATCAGACTGTAGCAAAATATTTAGTTGAGGTTGGTAGAGCCTACCCTTGCTTTTGCACTGAGGAGGAATTAGGAGAAATAAGGGAACGGCAAGTGTCTGTTAATGTCAATACTGGATACTATGGAAAATGGGCTAGAGATAGAGAGTTATCCTTAGAAGATATAGAGAAACATTTAAAAAATAATATAAGCTTTGTCATTCGATTGAAATCAAGGGGTAATCAGGAAGATACATTTGAAATCAGTGACGCTATTAGAGGCTGTCTTTCATTACCTGCGAATTATCAGGATGTAGTTATTTTGAAAGCGAATGGAATACCTACCTATCATTTTGCCCATGTGGTAGATGATCACTTGATGAGAATAACCCATGTAGTAAGAGGAGAAGAATGGCTTTCAACCTTACCTATACATTTCGAATTATTTAGAACATTAGGCTGGGAGTTGCCGGTATACTGTCATACAGCTCACCTGATGAAGATAGACAACGGGGTAAAGAGAAAACTATCAAAAAGGAAAGACCCAGAATTGGGATTAGAGTATTACATGAAATTAGGATATCACCCAGAAGCAGTTAGGGAATATCTGTTGACAATTTTAAATTCTAATTTTGAAGAATGGAGAAATGAAAGCCCAGATAGCGATATAGATAATTTTCAATTCACATTAAATAAAATGAGTAACTCCGGTGCTTTGTTTGACTTAAATAAGCTAAATGATATTAGCCAAAATGTTCTGGTGAAAATTCCGGTGAAAGAAATTTATGATTTCCTGCTCAGATGGGCGAAGGACTATAAAAGAGAAATAGTTGATTCCTTAATTGATTATAAGGATGCTGTATTAAAAATGTTGTCTATCGGCAGAGATTCTGATAAGCCACGTAAGGATTTAATATATTGCCAACAAATATTTGAACATATCAGCTATTTCTTTGACGATTATTTTAAAGTTGTCGATAAATATCCTGAAAATATAGAGGATGCAGAGGCTCGCAAGTTGCTGAAAGCGTACTTGGAGACCTATAATCACGGTGATGATCAAAGCCAATGGTTTGATAAAATAAGAGTAATAGCAACAGAAAATGGCTACGCAGCAAAGCCAAAGGAATTTAAGAAGAATCCCCAGATGTACAAGGGTCATGTTGGGGATGTTAGTGTCGTAATTAGAATAGCAATTGTAGGTCGCAGTTCTTCACCGGATATTTGGGAGCTTCAGCAAATTATGGGTGAAAAAAAAGTAAGGGAAAGAGTTCAAAGTTTGATATAGCGAATTTCAAGAAGGTAATATGTTCAACTAATGCTAGTACCCCACGCCCAAAGGCATGGGGTTTTTGGCTTTTTGTATGTCTTAATTTCTTTTAGGAATAAAATCATAAAAGGCTGACTGCGTTTTTCCTGTTTTATCTCGATTGAGTACTATTTGGGAGCATATTATATGATTAGTAAGTATTATTTGTTTAATTCCCCTTTATTCCAATTCAGTATAGAATATGCATGATTAACGCCATTTAGCAAAACTGACTAATTTTAATTTTCAATATACGATTAAAATAATATTTTGTTGCAAAACCATTCTATGTTGGCTTTCATGATTGCGGAATAGTTATATTACTAATAAGGAAAAGTAAATGGAATAATTAATAAGGGGGAGTTATTAAATGAATTTTAGAAAATCAGGTATTATGTTGGGAGTTTTATTGTCGTTATCCTTACTGTTTACAGCGTGTGCAGGTGATCAAGACAATCAGAGTGTTGGCAGTGAAGATAGTTTGCAGAGAGTTTTAGATGCAGGTAAACTTACCGTTGTCGGAAGCGGAGGTTATCCTCCTTTTAATCATATTGATGATAATGGCGATGTAATTGGGTTCGATGTTGAGGTAGGCGAAGAAATTGCGGAAAGACTTGGTGTTGAGCTTAATTATGTAACTGGAGAATGGTCTGGTTTAGTTGAAGGACTTCGTAACAGTCGTTACGATGCAATTTTGGGAAGTATGGCTATTACAGACGAAAGGTTACAGTCAGTTAATTTTTCAATTCCTTATTATTATTCAGGTGCACAGCTTGTTGTTCGCGGTGATTCCGGTATAACCGGTCCGAGTGAAATGGAAGGTAATGCATCGCATTATACTTCCGCAAGCCTTTAAGCAAGCCATACCCTCCTTGAGCAATCAATTTATTATTGCATTGAAGGATTCTTCCCTTGTCAGTTCAATAGCGGTTCCGGAACTGTTGTTGAAAGCAAAGCAGATTGGTTTATCTAATTTCAGATTGATGGAGATGCTCACGGTGGCAGCTGTTTTTCTGAGTCGAATATTATAAAAATTGATTTACAGTTACTATTTCAAACTTTCGACGTAAAAAATGTATAGAAATGCCTAAATATCGTTGTAATTTTAGTTAAAATGGGATATACTCACCTTGTGAGGTGAGCTATTATGTATAGAACAGCGATAGAGGACTTGTATAAATGGAAAGCGAAGCGGAATAAAAAGCCGCTCATTATTCGTGGTGCAAGGCAAGTCGGGAAGACCTGGCTGATGAAGGAGTTTGGTAGAGATTCCTTTGAAAAAACCGTTTATATCAGCTTTGACAATAACCAGCGTATGAAGGATTTGTTTTCATCTGATTTGGATGTGAAACGCATTGTGATAGGGTTGGAGCTTTATTCCGGACAGAAAATTGATCCCGTAAATACCTTGCTCATCTTCGATGAAATACAGGAAGTACCAAAAGCATTAACCGCACTGAAATACTTTAATGAGAATGTTCCCGAGTATCAAATTGTATGTGCCGGTTCACTCTTGGGTGTTGCTTTGCATCAAGGAACATCGTTTCCTGTAGGTAAGGTAGAGTTTTTAGATTTATATCCTCTTAGCTTTACGGAGTTTTTGACTGCGATGGGCAACGGGCAGTACGTGGAGTTGTTACAAAAAGGTGACTTTGAGATGGTGACCACATTCAAGCAGACGTACATCGACATGCTCAAATACTATTACTATTTAGGTGGGATGCCGGAGGTTGTGCAGAGCTTTTCTGAGAACAGAGATTTCACTGAGGCACGGGAAATACAACAGCGTATTCTTGATGCCTACGAGCAGGATTTTTCCAAGCATGCTCCAAATGACGTTGTGCCAAAAATCAGAATGCTTTGGAACAGTATTCCTGCACAACTTACCAAAGAAAACAAGAAATTCATCTATGGACTTATCAAGGAAGGTGCACGGGCGAAGGAATATGAACAGGCTATGCTTTGGCTGGTTGATTGTGGGCTTGTTCATAAGGTTCAGCGGGTAAATACACCTAGTCTCCCACTCAAAGCCTATGAGGATTTAAAAGCCTTTAAACTGTTTTTGGTTGACGTTGGTTTGCTTTCCTGTATGGTGCGTCTGAATCAAAGCACGCTTTTGGATGGTAATGAGCTTTTTAAGGAATTCAAAGGTGCGTTGACTGAACAATATGTATTGCAGCAGTTAAAGACCTTTAAGGAAATAGAGACTTATTATTGGACAAATGATCGTGGTGGTGCAGAAATAGACTTTATTGTGGATGACGGCAGCTCAGTCGTTCCAATTGAAGTTAAGGCAGAAACGAATTTAAAGGCAAAAAGCTTGAAAACATATCATGAAAAGTTTCAGCCTAAGCTATCCATTCGTACATCTATGGCGGATTATAAACGTGAAAAATGGCTGCTAAATTTGCCACTGTATGCAATTAAAGTGATAACCGATACTATAGATGAACTTTGAGCGGAGAGGTCAATTAGAAACAATAAGAAAATTTGAATAAAAGTGTTGATAATTGCATATATTATCGGTATAATAAATGCGAGGTGATAACACTTTATGGAACGTAAAATAGTTAAACAACTAATTAAATGGAAACACAATCCTAAAAAAATGCCACTTCTCATTTATGGTGCAAGACAAGTTGGTAAAACTTACACTGCTTTGACTTTTGGTAAGCAATACTATAAAAATACGGTTTATTTCAACATGGAGGGTTCCAATGAAATTGCGGCTATTTTTGAGCGCGACTTAAATCCAGAACGCATTATTAAAGAACTTGCGACAAAATGTGGACAGTCGATATTTAAGGGTGATACCCTCATCATCTTTGATGAAATACAAGCTTGTGAACGTGCGTTGACATCCCTCAAATATTTTTGTGAAGAGGCACCGGAATATCATATTATTGCGGCGGGAAGTTTGCTCGGCGTTGCACTAAACCGTGAAAAATATTCTTTTCCTGTTGGCAAGATAGATATGATGACCTTGTATCCGCTGGATTTTGAGGAGTTTTTGTGGGCAACAGAAAACGAAAAAATCTGTGCCTTAATTAGAGAATGCTACGAAAGCTTTTTGCCGTTTGCATTACATGAAACGGCAATGGACTTGTACAAAACCTATTTGGTTGTCGGAGGGATGCCGAGAGCCGTTTCTGAATATGTTGAAACCAAGGATTTTAATTTTGTCATGGCTACGCAAAAATCTTTAAACGATGCCTATATTGCTGATATGGCGAAATATGCTACGCCACAGGAAACTACGAAAATCATGGCTGCATGGACGAGTGTTCCGGCACAGTTTGCAAAAGAAAACCATAAGTTTCAATACAAGGTTATTAAATCCGGTGCTCGAGCATATGAGTATGAAACACCATTAGACTGGCTGAAAACCGCAGGAATAATTAACAAATGTATCCGCATTAAAGAAGGAAAAATACCGCTTCTTGCATATGTCGATAACAATTCATTCAAGGTCTATATGGTGGATACAGGACTTTTATGCTCCAAGTTTAATATTTCCGCCAATGTTGTGCTTAATAGCCCAATTAGTTTCAATGGCTTTAAGGGTGCACTGACAGAAAACTATATTATGCAGGTACTTGTTTTAAATGAAATCAATCCCTTTTATTGGAGTTCTCCCGGTAAAGCAGAATTGGACTTTGTATTTCAAGATCGTGATGGAAACATCATTCCTCTGGAAGGAAAATCGGCAGATAATGTAAGGGCAAAAAGCTTGAAAACATTTATTTCGTTGTATAAACCGCCCTATGCCATTCAAGTATCTGCTAAAAACTTTGGATTTGAAAACAATATTAAGAGTATTCCGTTGTATGCGTTGTTTTGCTTGAAGTTATAAGAATAAGGAAGGACAAGGGGACAGGTTACAAAAAAAGTATGGCAAGTATTGCAAACCATACCTTATGGACATACAAGCAAATTTCAAATGAGATCGGGAACCCTAAAGCCGTTCGTGTCGTGGGTATGGTGAATAACAAAAACCCCTTGCCAATCTTTCTCCCTTGTCATCGGATAATTGGTGCAAATGGTAGTTTGACGGGGTATGGGGAGGTTTGTCATAAAGCAGGTTTTGCTTGATTTGGAAAAATAATATGCCATAGGTTGTGAAAAGTAGCAATATAAAATCTCTATTTATGAAGGAAAATTAATATGGATAGCAATATGTCGGATTCGTATAAAGTAGAATTTATTGTAGGTTCAGGGGAAGGAGATAGATACCTTCGTACATACCTTAAAAGCACAAAAAAATTATCAATAAAAGCGTTGAGAAGATTAAAAATTCATGACGCTGTATTTGTTAATGGGAAAACTGCTCTATTAAAAAGTATTATTCAGGAAGGGGACAGAGTTGTACTGGAATATCCTCCTGAAAAAGTAAGCCCCTATATTGTAGCGGAGGATATTCCTATTAATGTGGTTTACGAGGACGAAGATATAATGGTATTAGATAAACAAGCAGGTTTATGTGTTCATCCTAATCGAAGGTATCCCCGAGGTACTTTAGCTAATGGGGTTCTTTTTTATTGGGGAAAATCGCAAAAAAAAATTAACCCTCATTTTGTTAATCGTTTAGATAAGGATACATCAGGATTAATTCTTGTGGCAAAAAGCAGATATGGAGCTCAACAGTTTTTTGAGCAACAAAGAGAAAGGAATATATCACGTTCTTATCA
>JAQUGH010000008.1 GCA_028684195.1 Clostridia bacterium
TCATTTTTCATTTCATCATTTTTCATTTCATCATTTTTCATTTCATCATTTTTCATTTCATCATTTTTCATTTCATCATTTTTCATTTCATCATTTTTCATTTCATCATTTTTCATTTCATCATTTTTCATTTCATCATTTTCTACTTCATTGTATTGCATCTCTTCCTTTTTAATTTCTTTATCTTTATTCTCTATTTCTTTAATGTTTGCTTTTTTTTCGTCTGCTTCTTTATTTTGTGTTTTATTGTTTTGTGCTTTTAACATATTCCCTACAAGCTTCTCCGTATTATTAAGCTCCTCCATATATGTAGCACTCTGCACCGGTTGATTTACTTTAAGCATAACTTCCCTACTGGTAACAATAATGAATAATACAAAAATAAATAATACTACTATTATATAAATCCCCAATGTTTTGAATTTATCCTTTTGATTTTTAAATGTCCGCCTATCATTTCTTCTCATTATTAACCTCACCTCAAGGTTATTATACCCATCCCCTATTGAATCTAACCTAATATAATAGAGGTTTTAAACTATTCGTACGAAACTTTGATTACGGCAATCTTAACTCCTGTGTAATAATGTTTTAATATATCAGCATATCCTTTTCCATTTCGAGCTAAATCCGCCGCACCATACTGGCACATTCCCACCCCATGACCATACCCATTCGTTTCAAATTGTATCCCTCCATTTACTATTTTCCAAGCAAATCTTGTTGACTTTAATTGTAAGCACGTCCTTAACTTAGCACCGCTAATTTCTTTACCATTAATCATTACGCTTTTTACACGACCTGACTTGGTTTTTCCCTTAATATTCAAAATCTTGTTTCCCCCTTGCATCTTCGACACCGCAAGAGTAGAGATGTTTGTGCTTAAGCCAGAGTCAAAATCTTCAAATTTTATAAACTTAATTACAGCATTATGACTATCCTCATGTCCTGTACATTTTACCCCTCTCAAATATGGAACATCGAATTTCCACACATCCTCTGAATCATCCGTGCCTTTTCCTCCACAAGATGCGTGATAAACAGGATCTATTAATTGCTCGTTATATACTAATACTTTCCCTTTTGTTTCTTCTACTGCCTGTACAATTTTTTCTCTATATGATTTATAATTCCATTTTCCCCAACGTTTTTTCATCTCATCTGTGCTTATCCAAGCTTGATTAATATTGTGATCCGTACTCAAATCTGCTTCTTTATTCTTCTCCTTGACACGAGGATCGGGTATTTGCAAGCGTTTTACAGCATATGTACGAGCAGCAACAGCCTGTGCTTTAAGGGCTTCCAACGGGAAAGAGGTCGGCATCTCTGCCGCAACAACTCCAACAACATATTCCTCAAGTCCTAATTCCATGAGTTGCCTTGTTTCATGATTCAAAACCGAAACTCTCACCTTGTCTTCATATATACTTACATCATCATTTTCATAACTAAAATACCATACCAGCAAAATTATAACAAAAAAAAAGCAGAACACGCCCACCAACAAAGCTGGAAACCTTTTCTGCCTTCTCTTTATGAACCTCATAGACATAATTAATCACCCTCAAAATAAGCTTCTTGATTAATATATGTCCACAGTTTTTTATTTAGAACCTTAATTAACACCTTATAATGCTAGCCCCAACCGCTCTAAGCTTTTCAACTAAATTATCGTATCCCCTATCAATGTGATACAAATTAGAAACAGTCGTCTCCCCTGAGGCAACTAAACCCGCAATAATTAACGCAGCACCTGCCCTCAAGTCTGTTGCTTTTACCTCAGCACCCATCAATTTTTCTCTCCCATCTACAACAGCACTCCGCCCTTCAATTCTTATATCTGCACCCATTCGTCTTAGTTCTTCGGCATGCATAAAACGATTTTCAAACACGGTTTCAGTTATTATACTGGTACCCTGAGCAGCCGCCATTAAAGACATAAACTGTGCCTGCATATCAGTAGGAAACCCCGGATATGGAAGAGTTTTTAAATCCACAGCCTTAATCACACCATTACTCCGTACTCTTAACCCTGTTCCTTCTTCTGTTACTTCCGCACCAACCTCTATCAACTTTGCTACCACAGGCTTTAGGTGATCTATAATAACATTTTCCAGTAACAAATCCCCTCCCGTAATAGCCCCGGCTACAAGAAAGCTTCCTGCTTCAATTCTATCCGGTATAATAGTATGATTTATTGATCCAAGATTCTTTACTCCTTCAATTTTAATTACATTTGTACCGGCACCTTTTATTTTTCCACCCATGCCATTAATAAAATTCGCAATGTCTACTATTTCCGGTTCTTCTGCGGCATTTTCTATGATAGTTATTCCCTCTGCCAAAGCACCTGCCATTATTATATTTTCCGTTGCCCCCACACTTGGATAATCTAAATAAATACGAGCTCCTTTTAAACCTGATGTTTCTGCAAGAACATAGCCATGCTCTACACTAATTCGAGCTCCTAAAGCTTCTAAGCCTTTTAGATGTAAATCTATGGGTCTCGTCCCTATAGCACACCCTCCGGGCATAGATATTTTTGCCTTGCCCAAGCGAGCTACAAGTGGTCCCATTACAAGAACAGAGGCTCTCATTTTTCTAACATATTCATAAGGAGCTTCTATTTTATTGATATCCTTACAGTTTATATTCAACATACCTAAATTATTTGATTCAACAGATGCCCCTAATTCCCCCAAAACATCACATATTGTATAAACATCCGCTAATCGGGGTACATCATTAATGCAACAATTGCCTTCAGATAATAATGAAGCTACAATAATTGGTAAAACAGAATTTTTTGCACCACTTATTTTTACTTTTCCCTTTAAAGAATTGCCCCCAACTACAATTATCTTATCCAAATTTCCTCCTGACAACAAAACCCTTGCAAATTTATCCCAAATTTCTCAATTGGTTTTGTCCAGTACTCCCCCCCTTTCTGTTTTACCATTTACATAATAGTGAAACATATTCAAAACAATGGTCAAGTTTATACTTCGGGATATTTTGACAATGTCCTCCATAGATTCGAATATATGTCCTTTTTTCTAGTATTCTTGATAAATCAAGGGTATTCCTACAATATAATGTGTTATGTCTTTTTCTTCATTATATGTAAAAGCTAAATTATAATTTATTGCATTACCATTTACCATTATAACGTTTTCAATTTTAGAAGTAAAATAGGAAATACTAGCATATTCATCTTCAATGATTTCCTCTACTTTTTTCCCCCTTAATTTCAATCTAGTATTTTCTATAATTTGCTTCATTTTTTGTCTACTTATATCACCTGGAATATTTCCAACACAGGTTGTTCCTATCTGTTCCTTTACCCCTGCATAAATAATTACCTTTTCTAATTTTTCTTTAAACTTTCGTGCCATTTCTACATTATTCGTACTATACTGTATCCCCAAATAACTTTTTTTACAATCTTTATTATTTTCCGTTTGAATTATATTTTCTTCAAACGTTATTTTTAGAGCTTCATGCTTATTTTTATCTACAAACGAAATGCTTTTGAATTTTTCTTTCTCTTTTCTAACAATAGCACACTTTTGACTTACACCCAGCTCACTTTTAATATAATTATATCCATGTCTATCCTCTGTATACTTGCTCTCCTCATTAATTTGACCCCATACCTGTAGCTCTATTTTATCAATTTTCACCTCTGCTCCCTGCATGATTTGCTGAACAGTATCAATGTTATTCTGAGACTCAAGCCGGTCTTTGTTCATGACATTACCTGCACATATCAATAGTCCACAATATACAAATATAATAAACAACCTTTTTAGATACATTTTAATCTTCCCTACATTTCTGTTTTAATTATCTATAAAGGTATTATCTCCCATTTATTATACATTTATTCATTATAGTCTTACTATTTAAAAAGGAGTAGAGTTGCTTGTCACCAAGCAACTCTACTCCTTTTTAACAATTGTTAAACAATGGTTGAACAATAGTTTAACAATGGTTCAACAATCGTTTAACAACCGTTCCAGCTATCGTTCAACTATCTTTTCCTGTCCAACTGTCCAACTGTCCAACTGTCCAACTGTCCAACTGTCCAACTGTTTAACAATGGTTCAACAATCGTTTTTCCTATCCAATCGCTTAACAATCGCTTAACAATCGTTTAACTATCGTTCAACTATCGTTCAACTATCGTTCTAGCTATCGTTCTAGCTATTGTTCAAGGGACGTTACTCGTAAACGAGCCAAGGCCCTCTGTAATGCCATTTCCGCACGAATTTCATCAATACCTGGTGTCTTTTCTTTAATGCGCTTCTCTGCCCGTCCTTTAGCAGCTTTTGCTCTTTCAATATCAATTTCCTCAGGTCTTTCTGCGGAATCTACCAAAACAGTAACTTTGTTATTAGATACTTCCAGAAAACCTCCGCCAATAACTATTATCTGGCTTTGTTTCTCCGGACAGTTATATTTGATTATTCCTGGTAAAAGCCCCGAAATGATAGGAGCATGGTTATAGAGTATACCCATTGAACCTTCTGTCGCGGGGACATTAAGGGAATTGATTTTTTCCCTCAACATAACTCTTTCCGGCGTAACAACTTCCAGATCAAGGACCTTAGCCATATTATCCCTCCAGTTCCTGGGCTTTGGCTACTGCTTCTTCTATCGTCCCCACCATATAAAATGCCTGTTCAGGCAAATTATCATGTTTGCCCTCAAGTATTTCTTTAAACCCTTTTATTGTATCCTTAATAGGTACATATTTCCCTGGTGATCCAGTAAACTGTTCCGCTACATGGAACGGCTGTGACATAAATCTCTGAATCTTACGTGCCCTTGTAACTGTAAGTTTATCCTCTTCCGACAACTCATCCATACCTAAAATAGCAATAATATCCTGCAACTCTTTGTATCGCTGTAACATCCCTTGCACCCCTCGTGCTATATCATAATGTTCCTTTCCAAGCACTGCAGGATCTAGTATACGAGAATTAGAATCCAACGGATCAACAGCAGGATAAATCCCTAATTCCACTATTTGACGTGAAAGAACTGTCGTTGCATCCAAATGGGCAAACGTTGTAGCAGGTGCCGGATCTGTTAAGTCATCGGCTGGTACATATACAGCCTGCACTGATGTAATAGATCCTTTTTTAGTAGAAGTAATACGTTCTTGCAAATTACCCATTTCCGTAGCCAATGTAGGCTGGTATCCAACTGCTGAAGGCATACGTCCCAACAAAGCAGAAACCTCAGAACCTGCCTGTGTGAAACGGAAAATATTATCTATGAACAACAAAACGTCTTGTCCTTCTATATCACGGAAGTACTCTGCCATAGTTAATCCTGTTAAACCAATCCTCATACGTGCTCCTGGTGGCTCGTTCATTTGTCCAAAGACTAACGCTGTTTTATCAATAACTCCGGACTCTTTCATTTCATTCCAAAGATCATTTCCTTCTCTAGTCCGCTCTCCAACACCAGAGAAAACAGAGAATCCACCATGTTCAGTAGCTATATTACGAATAAGCTCCATAATAAGAACCGTCTTCCCTACACCTGCACCACCAAACAAGCCTACCTTCCCACCTTTTGAGTAAGGAGCTAATAAATCTATAACCTTTATTCCTGTTTCAAGAATTTCTGTCGATGTTTCTTGTTCATCAAATGCAGGAGGTCTTCTATGAATCGGCCATTTCTCTTTAACCTCAACGTCACCTTGTTCATCAATCACATTACCTGTTACACCAAACATACGTCCCAAAGTCTCACGACCAACCGGAACCTTGATTGGCTCACCTGTATTTTCTGCATCAATTCCACGTTGTAAACCGTCTGTAGAAGACATCGCTATGCAACGTACAACATTATTACCCAAATGTTGCGCTGCTTCCATCGTTAAATTTATCTTTTTCTCCTCATTTTTAACGGTTACAGCATGATAAATATCAGGAAGCTGACCTTGAGGAAATTCAACGTCTACTACAGGTCCAATTACCTGAACTATTTTTCCTTTAGAAATCACTTGTTTACACCCCCTAAGTAGTTACTGGGTACTTCTATCCTTGTAGAGCATTTGCTCCCCCAACAATCTCAGAAATCTCACTAGTAATAGCTGCTTGCCGTGAACGATTATAGGAAAGCGTCAACTTGTCAATCATATCCTTGGCGTTATCCGTAGCCGCGCTCATCGCGGCCATCCTTGCTCCATGCTCACTAGCCTTTGTTTCCATCAGTGTATGAAACACCGTATTATTTATGTATTTAGGCAAAAGAATACTTAATACTTCTTGCGAACTGGGTTCATAAATATATTCAGTTTCGTCATGTTCCTTCATCTCAAAAGAGATTGGCAACAATTTTTTCATAACCGGCTGCTGCTGTATTGGCGAAATAAACTCTTGATATATTAAATAAACCTCATCATAAGTTCCTTTTGTAAACCCTTCCACAACTAGATTACTAATATTTTGGGCTTCTACAAAAGTAGGTATGTCTTTTATTCCTAGAAATTCATCGCTAATATCTTTGTTAACATGTCTTAAAGCATCCCTGCCTTTACGACCTACAGCTATAAACTCAACCTTTTGCTCTTCAAATTCAGACGCTGCCACTAAACATTTTTTTATGACATTAGCATTATATCCACCGGCTAAACCTCTATCCGCCGAGATAAGAATAATACCAACCGACTTAATCGGTCTTTCTACCATAAGAGAATTTTTAACTCCTCCCGATGAGGCTATTATTCTCTCCAGTATTTCTTCTAGCTTTTCGGTATAAGGACGAGTCGCCAACACTGCACCTTGAGTCCTTCTTAATTTCGCTGCAGAAACCATTTTCATGGCTTTAGTTATCTGTTGGGTACTCTTAACGCTTTTAATGCGTCGTTTAATATCCCGTCCACCTGACATTGTATCACCACCTTCTCTGACAGGTTCAAAAATACTTAAGCACCAAATGATCCCTTATACTCTATAATGGCTGCCTTTAACTTTTCTTCCAATTCCGGAGTCAATACCTTGCCATCTTTAATTCCCTGCAAAATTTCTTTCTTATCCATAGAACGCATAAAGTTAAGTATACCTTCTTCAAAATCCTTAACCTTATTCAATTCAAGATCATCCAAATATCCTTTAACAGCACAATAAATTACAACAACCTGTTCTTCAACAGACATTGGCAAATACTGACCCTGCTTGAGTACTTCCATCGTATTCTTTCCTCTGTTGAGTCGAGCTAAGGTTCCTTTATCTAAATCAGACCCGAACTGCGCAAATGCAGCTAATTCCCTGTATTGTGCTAAATCAATACGTAAACTACCAGCTACCTTTTTCATAGCTTTAATTTGTGCAGAACCCCCAACTCTAGATACTGATATACCTACATTTATAGCAGGTCTAAAACCTGAATTAAACAAATCTGATTCAAGGAATATTTGTCCATCAGTAATAGATATAACATTTGTAGGAATATATGCTGAAACATCTCCTGCTTGAGTTTCTATAATCGGTAAAGCCGTCATAGATCCTCCACCCTTTTCTTCGCTCAATTTTGCTGAACGCTCCAATAAACGGGAATGCAGATAAAATACATCTCCAGGGTAAGCTTCACGACCAGGTGCTCTTTTCAAAAGCAAAGATAATTCACGATAAGCAACCGCCTGCTTAGAAAGATCATCATAAATAATCAATACATCCTTCCCGTTATACATAAATTCTTCTCCCATTGCACAACCTGCATAAGGAGCAATATATAACATAGGAGCAGGCTCACTGGCAGTAGCAACAACAACAATGCTATAATCCATAGCACCTTTGTCCTCAAGCTTTTGAACCACCCCTGCTACTGTAGATGCCTTTTGTCCGATCGCAACATATATACAGATAACATCTTGACCCTTTTGATTAATAATAGTATCAATCGCAACTGCAGTTTTTCCAGTCTGACGGTCACCAATGATCAACTCACGCTGACCTCTTCCAATAGGAACCATCGAGTCTATTGACTTCAAACCTGTTTGCAATGGTTGATGAACCGATTTCCTATCAACAACACCGGGTGCTTGACTCTCAATAGGTCTGAACTTATCAGCCTTGATAGGCCCTTTCCCATCAATAGCTTGTCCTAAAACATTAACGACACGACCAATTAAACCTTCACCAACTGGTACCTGAACAATTCTCCCTGTTCTTCTAACTTCGTCTCCCTCATTAATCTGAGTAAACGGTCCCAGGATAACACAACCTATATTATCTTCTTCTAAGTTTAACGCCATTCCAAATATTCCACCAGGAAACTCAAGCATTTCCCCTGCCATTGCCTGACTCAACCCATGTATCCTCGCTACACCATCAGCAACCTGGATTACAGTTCCTACATTGGCAACCTCAACTTGACTCTCATAATTTTCAATCTGCTGCTTCAAGATTGAACTAATTTCCTCTGGTCTGATACTCATCTACTTTTTCACCTCAATCCCTTCTAACTGTAGCTGCTGAAGTTTATTTTTTAATAAGGATAATTTTTTTGTAACACTACCGTCCATCACGGTATCGCCCACCTTTACAGTAATACCCCCAATTATCGAGGTATCTATGATGCTTTTTAGCCTTACATTTTTCCCTGTTGCCTTGGAAAGGTTTTGTTGCAATCCACGGAAATCCTTGTCGGTGAGTTCTACTGCTGAACGTACCTCAGCATCTATAATATTTCTAGCTTCATCAGCATACTTCTTATAGTCACTGATAATATCCATATAAAAGGCTTCCCGCCTCTTATCTATTATTAAATGAAGAAAATTACTTACAATAGGACTAGCCTTGCCATTAATCAACGAGTCCAAAACTTCTTTCTTCTTTTTCGCTAATATTCTAGGATTATCCATAAAATCTTTGACCTGAGGATTCCCCATGAGGGAACTTTGAAAACCTTCTAATTCCTCTTCAAATTGATCCAACCCTTTTTTTTCCGTTGCTATCATCAAAAGTGCCTGTGCATAGCGACGAGAAACAGCAGAGGTAATCAAGAAGCATCCCCTACCTCTTCAATAAAATCATTAATGAATTTTTCATGTGTTTCTCTGTCAATTGTTTTACCAATAACCTTACCTGCAGCAAGTACAACCAGTGAAGAAACTTCATCTCTAAGTTGACCAAGAGCCTCTTCCTTTTCTAAGCGAATCATTTCCTGAGCTTTTTCAGTAATCCTGATTGACTCTTCTCTTGCTTGGTTAATTATTGATTCTTTTGTTTCTTCTCCAAGCCCAGTGGCTTTATCAATAATAGCCTGAGCATCTTTCTTTGCCTGCTCCATTTGTTTAATATATTCTTCTTTCATTTGCTGTGCCTCGTTTTTAGCTATTTCAGCATTATCAAGATCTTTACTAATTTGCTCTTTCCTGGTATCCAACATTGATAATAATGGTTTATACAAAAATTTATTTAAAATGACTAACAACACTAGAAAATTTATCATAGAAAAAAGCAGATCAGAACCATTAATAGTCATTTGCTTCACCTCTCTTTGTACTACAACCCAATAGGGAAACCCTGAGGGCTTCCAAAGTAATCATCTTAGGCAGCCCTCCAATCCCATTACTCCCCCACTTCATTAAGAAATTGCTTGCAATAGTAAAAATGCAATTAAAAGTCCGTAAATAGTTAATGCTTCCATAAATGCCATAGCAACAATCAGAGTAGTTCTGATATCATTAGCAGCTTCAGGCTGTCTTGCGATAGCATCCATAGCTTGACTTGCTGCCTTTCCCTGTGCCGTAGCTGGTGCAATTGTTGCAATAGCTACAGTAAGACCTGCAGCGAGACCAATTAAACCGTTAGCATCCATTAACTCTCCCCTCCTTTCACCGTTATACCAAATATGATGTTATATACAAACAAACTTATGAAATTCTCAATGGTCGGCGGTAGCAGTGCTTATATATATCGATGCCAACATTGTAAACACAAGAGCTTGTATAAATCCAAACAGCAATCCCAATAATTGCATAGGTAGCGGTAAGAAAAGTGGTAATAATGCGAAAAGACCAGCTACTACCATTTCTTCCCCAAATATGTTTCCGTAAAGACGTAAAGAAAGTGACAATGGTTTAACCAACTCTTCTAAAATATTCAGAGGCAATAAAACAGGTATTGGTTCAATAAAATGTTTAAAATATTTAAGTCCCTTTTTCTTAACTCCGTAATAATGAGTGGCCAAAAATACAACAATAGCAAACCCAGCCGTAACACTCCACGTGCTAGTGGGCGGTTGTAAACCAGGCAATTCCAAACCTGCACCGGGCAATAAACCGGAATAATTAGAACAAAGAATCAGAATAAAGAAGCTCGCTAAAAATGGCAAATACCGCTTAGCTATCTTCTCGCTACCCATTACTTGTCCAAAGAATTTAAGTAAACCTTCTAAAGCAAATTCCATAAAATTCTGCAAACGGCTTTCCGGTATTTTTTTAACATTTCTTGTTGCAAAATATGATAAAACAGCTATCACAATTATAAGTCCCCACATGGTTGTAGTTACGCTATTGATTTCCAGTTTACCGAAAAGTGTAATCAGTGGTTCGCTGTGCTCACCTGAGGAAGCATAGGCCGGTTGTATGAAAAGCATTAATCTTTCACCCCTTTCGTTCCCTTTGATTGGCCCAAGGTTTTTTTATATAAATAAAGGTTTTTTTCCATTGTAAGTCCTATTGCAACTCCTATCAGCATAAATGAATTTTCTGGAAAAAAGTAATAGACCAAAAACAACACAAGAATATTTGTTAAATATCTAACACTGTATCTTGATATAATTATTTTTTTCGCTTTTGCATCAGGAAGTCCCTCTGATTTTTTCATTGCACGAGATAATATGAAATGATTGAAACCAGAAACCACAAGTCCTACAACCAAACCTTTCAAAGCTTGAATAAGCCAAGAATTCATATGATCATCCTCTACTCTTCATCAAAAGTCTTAATATCCTTAACAAGTCTCCTAAAAACCGTAATAATAGCCAAACCAACGCCTACCGCCATAAAGAAAGGTTCTGTACCTAGCTTTTGATCTAACCACATACCCCCTTTAAATAAGAGATACGTGACAATTACTAAGGTAAGCCCAAAGCTCAAGGCAAAGTTCACATATTTAAACCCCATACTTCTTTTTTCTCTCATAACACTTTTCACCATACTAAACTCAAATTATTTTACATTATCTATCGAAAACGGAGTAGGTCGTTCATCCAACCAGCCCCAATAATGATACAAGGCTTCCGCAATACGCTCACTAGCCCTTCCATCACCATATGGATTAACAGCTTTCGCCATCCTATCGTATTCGTTTTTATCTGTAAGAAGTCGCTTCGTTGTTGCGTATATTTTTTCTCTGTCTATTCCAACCAATTCCGCCGTTCCTGCACTTACAGCTTCAGGTCTTTCTGTATTCTCACGCAATACAAGGACCGGCTTTCCTAAAGACGGCGCTTCTTCCTGCAAACCACCCGAATCAGTCAGTACCAAATAAGATTTATTCATAAGGTTAGCAAATGGCTGATAATCCAAAGGTTCAACCAACTTAACCCCGTCTACTCCGCCCAACACTTCTTCTACCACTTGACGAACGGCAGGATTTTTATGAACAGGGAAAACAATCACGACATCCGGAAATTCTCTGACAATATCCTTAAGAGCCAAATATATCTGACGCATTGGTTCTCCAAGATTCTCTCGCCGATGAGTAGTTAGAACAAGCACTCGTTGAGCATCAAAATCTAAATTATCCAACACAGGATCAGCAAATCTGTACCTATCATCTACTGTATCTAGCAAAGCATCTATCACCGTATTCCCTGTTATGTAAATTTGCTTGGAATCAATTCCCTCTCGCAATAAATTAGCCTCCGCAATCTTTGTAGGAGCAAAATGCAGATCCGCTAAAGCCCCTGCAAGACGGCGGTTCATTTCTTCAGGATAGGGAGAATATTTGTCACCCGACCTCAATCCCGCCTCAACATGTCCTACCGGAATCTTTTGATAATACGATGCCAAAGCACCTACAAAAGTAGTACTTGTATCACCATGTACCAGAACTAGATCCGGTTTCTCTTTCTGCAAAACATCTCTCAATCCATTTAACGCACGAGATGTAATCTCAAAAAGAGTTTGCCCTGACTTCATTATATCAAGATCATACTCAGGCTTAATTTGAAAAAGCTCTAAAACTTGATCCAACATCTCACGATGTTGGGCTGTGACAACAACTTGACAATCAATCAGAGAATCATTCTTTAACTTTAGTACTAAAGGAGCCATTTTAATAGCTTCGGGTCTTGTCCCAAATATAGCTAACACTTTACGAGTATCCATAATTTATTCATCATTCCCCTATCATTATCACTATGTTATTTTAACATAAAACAATAGTGTAAAAAATAACATTTTTGTAGAATTTGCGCGCAAAATATACCCACTCTTGAAAATAATAGTGTAAAATATCATTAGAAAGATAACTAATTTTTTTTAGGAGGTCTACTTCAATGATATTATCCGGACTAGAAATTAGAAAAAAACTTGGAAATGAAATCACTATTGACCCTTTTAAAGAAACCCAACTAAATCCCAACAGTTATAATCTTACCTTACACAATGAATTATTAATCTACACAGATCCGATCCTTGACATGAAAAAGGAAAACAAAACCAAAAGCTTAATAATCCCCTCCGCAGGTTTGGTATTAAACACAGGTTCCCTCTACTTAGGCAGAACAAACGAATATACCATCACCAATAACTATATTCCCATGCTCGAAGGAAGATCTTCTATTGGACGTCTAGGGATTAGCGTTCATGCTAGTGCTGGTTTTGGTGACGTCGGATTTGCCGGTTATTGGACGTTAGAAATCACCTGTGCAAAGCCCGTCCGTATTTATCCCGATATCCAAATTTGCCAAATTTTCTATCATCATATTGAGGGTGATTTTGTACGTTATCACTCTACAAAATATCAAAATAACCAAGGGATCGTACCCAGCCAATTATATAAAGACTTTTAAAGATAAGCAACCCTTCTGAACTGCTATAAAGCAATGGTATCACATTTTGAGGTACTATTGCTTTTTTTGTGCTAATTAATACTTCCTTAGTGAAGCTTTTAACTACACTTGCCGTAATCTTATGCCTGCTTCTTGAAGAATGCTTACCGCCAAATCGTCAGGATATGATTCTCTAAAAACTATATCTTTTATGCCTGCATTTATAATCATTTTACTGCAAAGAACGCAGGGCTGTGTCGTAGAGTAAATCGTCCCCTCTTTTATGCTCACCCCATACACAGCACTTTGAATAATTGCATTTTGTTCAGCATGAAGCCCTCTGCATAACTCAGGTTTTTCTCCTGATGGTATTTTTAATTGTTCTCTAAGACATCCCGCTGTCTCACAATGAGGAACTCCTATTGGCGCTCCATTATAACCGGTCGTCAAGATCCTCTTATCCTTCACAATAATCGCTCCTACGCGACGTCGAAGGCATGTCGATCTAGTAGCAACCTCTTCTGCAATTTTCATGAAATATTCATCCCACGTGGGTCTCATAGTAAGACATCACCAGCAACCAATGGAAATGCTTCAGTCAATTCCTTTACCAAAGCTTTTGCTTTATCCTGTTCAGCCTGTTCACCTCTCTGCGTAATTACTAAGTCAATAATATCTGCTATTTTCTCCATTTCCTTTTCCTTCATGCCTCTAGTTGTCACTGCCGGGGTTCCTATTCTCAAGCCACTTGTCACAAAAGGACTTTGCGGATCAAAAGGAATCGTATTTTTGTTGCAAGTTACACCCGCTTCATCAAGGAGTGCTTCCGCTTCTTTTCCTGTAATATCCCTATTTCTCAAATCAACTAACATCAAATGATTATCCGTTCCCCCTGAAACAAGACGGAATCCCTTATCCATAAGGGCTTTTGCCAATGCCTGAGCATTTTTTATTATTTGTTCTTGGTAAATTTTAAATGGTGTTCCCATAGCTTCTTTAAAGGCTACTGCCTTCGCAGCTATCACATGCATCAATGGTCCGCCTTGAATTCCCGGGAATATGGCTTTATCAATCGCTTTAGCATATTCCTTTTTACATAAAATCATTCCGCCTCTAGGTCCTCGCAAGGTTTTATGCGTTGTCGTAGTTACAATGTCAGCATAAGGTACAGGACTAGGATGCAATCCCACTGCCACCAATCCTGCAATATGAGCCATATCCACCATCATTAAAGCCCCAACCTCTTTACAAATACTTGCTATCTTAGCAAAATCAATTATTCTTGAATACGCACTGGCTCCGGCAACTATCATTTTAGGTTGAGCCTCTTTCGCTATACGAGCTAACTCGTCATAATTTATCTGTTCTGTTTCTGGATCAACACCATAAGGGACAAAATTATAATATTTTCCGGAAATATTTACAGGGCTTCCATGAGTAAGGTGGCCTCCGTGACTTAGATTCATTCCTAAAATAGTATCCCCGGGGTTAACTAAAGCAAAATATACAGCAGTGTTAGCTTGGGCTCCAGAATGAGGTTGAACATTAACATGTTCTGCCCCAAAAATAGCTTTTGCTCTTTCCCTGGCAAGATTTTCTGCTTCATCAACCCACTCACAGCCTCCATAATAACGTTTGCCAGGATAACCTTCCGCATACTTGTTTGTTAAAGCCGACCCTTGAGCTGCCATAACCGCTCTGCTCACAAAATTTTCCGAAGCAATCAATTCTATTTTTTGCAATTGTCTTTTTTCTTCCTTAGCTATAAATCCGGCAAGTTCCGGGTCAACAGGCAATACATACTTTTCAATATAATCCATAATTTTTATTTCCTCCTCATATGCTAATCTTTAATTCACTGAATAAATTCGCTAGTGCTACTCAGCACAATACCTTGCTCTTTCCCCTCCAACAAGCCTTAATCTAGTACTCGCCATAGTCAAATGGGCATGTCCTATTTCTTTATAAGAGCTTCGCACCGGTATTGCTACTGGTTTTAAGTGCATCCCTATAAACGTGTCACCAATATCCATTCCTGCATGAGCCTGCACCCTTTCAACCGTAACAGGATCCTTTAATATCTTCATTGCACAATGTGCTAAGCTACCACCTGCTTTGGGAATCGGATAAACACAAACCTCTTCTAAACCGTACTTTTCCATACATTCTCTTTCTACTACCAATGTCCTGTTCAAATGTTCACAACACTGTACCGCAAGATAAATATGTTTTTCCAAAACAATTGGATATATTCCTTTGAATAATTCCTTAGCTACATCCAAACTGGAACTGCTACCAATCTTTTTCCCCAAGACCTCACTAGTACTGCAACCCACAACTAATATCTGTTCCTTTTTTAGAGTTGCAACACTAAGTAATTCCAACAACGCCTTACTAGCACTTTCAGCTATTGTATCAATTTCCATCTATTCACTCCCTTCTGAGAAGTACTCCCTATCTCTGTTCTAATAAAGTGATTTTATCTACTCTTTTTTTATGTCTGCCTCCTAAAAATGAGCTTGTCAGCCAAACTCTCACAATTTCCAAAGCCAGCCCTTTGCCTACAACTCTTTCTCCCAAGGTTAGAATATTAGCATCATTATGTTCACGAGCTGCCCTAGCGGAAAAAGTATCACTACATAAAGCCGCTCTAATCCCCGAAACCTTATTAGCAGCAATGCTTAC
Organism: Clostridia bacterium; assembly: GCA_028684195.1. Lineage (GTDB taxonomy): Bacteria > Bacillota > Peptococcia > DRI-13 > DTU073 > JAQUGH01. The sequence continues at coordinate 15,709 of JAQUGH010000008.1, forward strand.
TCCAATACCCGTACCACAAACTATAATTCCTTTATCACATTCCTCAGTCACCACAGCTTGTGCTACTTTAAAAGCATTATCGGGATAATCACAAGATTTGGTATCAAAAGTCCCATAATCCTTGAAATCATACCCGTTTTCTCGAAGAAATAGTTTTATTTCTTCCTTTAAGTTATAACCTCCATGATCGGATCCTATAGCAATTCTCATCATCATTCCACCTCTTTAAAAGTATAATTCAAAAGAATTAATTTTGCAATTTACCAGACGAATAGTTTTTTAAAATCTTGTGCACAGCCTTTGAAACATATTCCGAAAGTTGCGTAGCACACGCCCGATATTTTTCAATAGATTGACCGAAGGGATCCAGTATATCAAGGTCTTTTATTTCATCCTCTACTCTTTTTAAAGCTTTTGTTTCTTCCTTTGCAACTTCAGAAAACTTTTTTTCCCAAGCAATAAGCTCTCCCTCTATTTTCTGTAATTCAAATAATGTTTTTTCCCTACTTTTTTCTAATTCTATAATCTCATCACGGTGTTCTTGAAAAAATTCTCGTTTTATCTTTTCTATTTTTTCATAGAGTTTTTTCGCTAACTCTCTCTGCTTATGTAACATCTCCTCCCCCATAACAAATTCTTTTAATACATAAACCTTTTCTTCAACATCTGGTAGCATCTTCACAACATAATCTTTTTGTCTCTCTGTCATGGTTAGCACTATTTTTGCTTTTTTAACAAATTCTTTAGTAAGATAGCTTGATCTATGCTTTGAAATATCCAATCCCATTTCTTGCATAACAGCTCTCGCTTGAGGAGAAGCCATCTCATTATCAATAGCACCCGTTCCAGCCGAAACAACCTTAATATTGGTTTTAGCGTTTTTCATGCGACTAATAAAATCTTTTGCCAAAGCTTCAGCCATAGAACTCCGACATGTATTGCCTGTACAAACAAAAAGAATCAACGTCTTATCTTTCTCCGCCATAATTCCTTCCTCCATTACCAGATCAATAATTTCAAAGCTATAGCTACGAGAATAAATCCCCCTACTATCTCTGCCTTTTCCCCTATCGCTTTACTAAGTCCCTTCCCGAAAACAAGTCCTCCCATTGTCATTAAACCTGCCACAATTCCCATAGTAACGACAGTTAATAAAAGCTCTACTTTTAAAGCACCCAACCCAAAGCCTACCGTCAAGGCATCTAAGCTAACACTTCCCGCCATAAGAACTAAGCTTAGCGGATTTTTAATATTAATTATTCCCTTGGATAAATTATTCTTTTTTAAATCAGACAACTTAATTATACCGAGCGTTTGTAGATTATCCCAAATAGTATTTAAACCTATAGCTAACAAAACAAAAGCTCCTACTATATTTGCAACAGGCCCAGCTATATTTCCTAAATACGTTCCCAAATATAGACCTATCAAGGGCATAAATACATGGAAAATACTCACAATTCCTGAAACAATCAATATCTCCCTTATTTTTACCCCCAGCAGCCCAATACTGATTGCAACTGAAAAAGCATCAATACCCAAAGCTACCGACACGAGCAAAACTGTAGTGTAATTCATGTTTACTCTCCTTAATTAAGTGAAACTTGCAAACTTGTTTGCGTAGTTGAACCATTCCAGAAGCTTAGCGTCGTTTATCTCCCATCATTTTTATACACTTTATGCATATTTATATTGTCTATGAATACCCTCTCGCAGTCATCACCTTGCGCCTTGTGCCTTGTGCCTTGTGCCTTGCACATTGCAAATTATAAACTATGTATTGCACATTGTAAACTATATGTTATACATTAACTACCTTATATCCTGCTGATTTTAATAAACGGTTCATGAGTGCAGCACCTAACCCTTTTTCAGTGTATGTCTCTGTAAAAATAATATCCACACCTGCTACATCACAGCTTCTTAGTTCTCCATATAACATTCTTGCTATTTCATCAAGCGCTAAACAGCTACCAAGATTTTTACTATATGTTGCTGATAGCATCACTTTATCATCAATATTTTCCCATGTTTCTTCTGTTAATAAAAGTCCTATTTTTTTCCCCATACAAAAGTAGTTTTCTACAAGTTCACAGATTTTACACCTAACGTTTTCTCTTTCCCCTTTAATCAAAACGACTTCTGCTCTTGGAGAATAATGTGTATATTTCATTCCTGGTGCTTTAGGCTTTTGTTGTAAATCAGTCAACCCAGGGTCTACCCTTACCGTTCCCAAGACCTCTGATAGAGCCTCTCTCGTAATCCCTCCCGGTCGCAGAATAGTAGGAATATCACCTGATAAATCCAAAATTGTAGATTCTAACCCTACTCCAGTAAAACCGCTGTCCAAAATTGCTTCTATCCGTCCTCCTAAATCATCATAAACATGTTGACCGGTAGTTGGGCTTGGATAACCGGAACGATTAGCACTCGGAGCAGCCACAGGTACTCCTGCTTCCTTAATTAAGGCTAAAGCTACTGGGTGAGCAGGCATCCGTATAGCAACAGTGTCCAAGCCTGCTGTAACCTCTATCGGTATATCTTTCTGTTTAGGCAAAATAATGGTCAATGGTCCCGGCCAAAAAGTATTTATTGCTTTTTGAGCACATTCGGTTACTTGACTAGCCAACTTAAAAACATCTTCAGCTTCAGCAACATGAAGAATTAACGGATTATCAATCGGTCTTCCTTTTGCTTCAAATATTCTTTTAACAGCTTGCGAATTCAAGCCATTAGCCCCTAATCCATATACTGTCTCTGTCGGGAACGCCACCAAGCCACCGTCACTTATAATACCGGCCGCTCGTTCTATTATTTTATGATTAATATCATCTTTAAATACTTTCCAGTATTTTGTTTCCATTTATCCAACCTTCTTTATTTAGAAAATACGGGGTCAGGCTTTTATCCGAATAGCTAACCATCGCTAAAACTTCCTCTTTAAAAGAGTAAAGGGGACACACCTGCTGAAACAGTGGTAGTATTTTGAAACAGGTATACCCCCAATTTGATGGGAGATAAGCGATGCTAAGCTCAGCTTTGCACACAGTAACCACTAACGAACAAGTTCGTAAGTGCTACTAGCGTGTAATGGTTCAACTAACCTTCAGTGGGGGATAAAAAACCCCACTGAAGGAAGTTTCACTTTATAATTTTATAACTCTGTCTCGCCCTTCCATATCACAAATTATTTTCACCGGAGCAAGCCCTTTTTCCTCCATGATTTTTGCTACAGTTTTTCCTTGTTTCCACCCAATCTCTAATAGCAAATTCCCATCGTATTTAAGATATTCTTTAACAACCAAGCTTATCCTCCTGTAATATTCTAATCCATCCTGTCCCCCCGCCAATGCTAAAGCAGGTTCTTTTCTTACATCTAAAGGTAAACTCTCCATTTCCTCGGCATCAATGTAGGGAGGATTAGATACTATCAAATCAAACCTTTCTTTTTTGTTGATAGGTTTAAATAAATCACCCTTAATAAATTCAACTCTATCTGCTACACCTAAATTAATTGCATTTTTTCTAGCAACAGTCAATGCTTCCTCTGATATATCAGTAGCAATTACCGAAACTAGCGGAAGATAATACGCCAAACTCAAAGCAATAGCTCCGCTCCCTGTTCCTATATCCAATATTTTAGCAGCGCCTTTATCTTTCAATATATTTATTGCTTCATTGACTAACGTTTCCGTATCCCACCTAGGTATGAGCACAGCTGCTGAAACCTCAAAAGGAAGTGACATGAATTCCTTTTCGCCCAACAAGTAATGAAGAGGTTCGTTATTTCCCCTCTTTTTTACTAATGCACGATATCTCTCCCAGCTTTTTCTATCCAAGCTTTCATCCAATTCCGTAATTAATTGGACAACATTCTTTTGCCACACTTTACCTAAAAGAAGCTTTCCTTCTGTCCAAGATATTTCATGTTCCATTCCTGTCGCTGTTAAAAAAGAAACCGCCCACCGGAGAGCTTCTTTCCCAGTTTGCGGTTCATTTTCGCTACCCATTAATCCACCTTCTTCAATTTCTCAGCCTGATCAGTAGTTATAAGTGCCTCAATAAATTCATCCAATTCCCCTTGAAGTACACTTTCAAGCCGATAAGAAGTAAGTCCTATTCTATGATCTGTAACCCTGCCTTGAGGAAAATTATAGGTACGAATTCTCTCACTACGGTCACCGCTTCCCACCATGATTTTACGAGCACTAGCCGTCTCTCCCATTTGTTCTCCCTGTGCTTTTTCCAACAATCGTGCCAATAGAACCTTCATCGCTTTATCTTTATTTTTATGCTGTGATTTTTCATCCTGACAAGATACAACAATACCCGTTGGAATATGAGTAAGCCTAATAGCTGACTGGGTAGTATTGACTGACTGTCCTCCGGGACCACTGGAGCAAAATATATCAACTCTGATATCATTAGGTCCAATTTCAATATCAACATTTTCTGCTTCCGGAAGTACTGCTACCGTTGCCGCAGATGTATGTATCCGCCCACTTGATTCCGTAGTCGGTACACGTTGTACTCTATGAACTCCACTTTCGAATTTCAATTTGCTATAGGCGCCTTTGCCCTCTATCATCACAATAGCTTCTTTAAACCCTCCGATGCCCGTATCATTAGAGGAAAGCATTTCTACCTTCCAGTTTTGTTTTTCAGCATAACGAGAATACATTTTTAAGAGATCTGCCGCAAACAAGGCTGCTTCATCTCCACCAGTACCTCCCCTGATCTCCATAATAACATTCTTTTCATCATTTGGATCTCTAGGTAAAAGTAATACCTTCAGCTTGCTTTCTAGAGCTTCCTTTTTATCTTTCAAGTCTTCCTGGTCTATTTCCACCAGCTCTCTAAAATCCGAATCTGTATTATCCTCCAAAAGATCGTTGTTATCTTGAATGTTTTGTTGCAGCTCTTTATATTTTCTATAAACAACAACAACATCTTCTAAAGCAGCACGAGCTTTAGTATATTTTCTCCATTCCTCTTGATCACTAATTATTTCGGGATCACTTACAAGTCCTGTAAGTTCATCATATCGCTCTTCCAGTTGCTTCAACTTCTCTAACATTTTTTTCACATCCTTCTTCCGCTTCAATAACTCGTTTTAATGCACATAAGGCTACTTCCAGTTGACTATCATCCGGTTCTCTAGTAGTTAACTTCTGTAACCACATTCCCGGTCTACTAAACATCCGCATAATATAAACATGTTGATATTTACCTGTCATTTTTAAAAATTCATAAGATAAACCTGCTACAACCGGTAAAAGAACTACCCGGGATATAAGACGCATCCAAATATCAGTTTCCCCTACAAAACAAAAAACAATAATACTTATCACCACTACAAAAAGTAAAAAGCTTGTGCCACAACGAGGATGCAAGGTCGAATGCTTTCGTGCATTCTCAACCGTCAACTCTTCCTTAGCTTCATAAGTATAAATACTCTTATGTTCAGCCCCATGATACTCAAATACTCTTTGAATATCCTTCATTAGTGAAATAATAATAATATAAGCCAACAGAATAGTTACTCTAAAAACTCCCTCTAAGAGATTCTGAAGAATATATCCTGTCACGTAGGGCTTTAGTAAATGTGCAAACGCCACAGGTAAGAGAAAAAACAAGACTGTTCCTGCCCCCATAGCAAAAATAACTGACAATGCCATTTCCAAAGGGCTAATGGACTCCCCGTTTCCATCACCCTCCACTACCTGATTTGCAGAATAAGTAAGCGTCTTTATCCCCATGATCATTGATTCAATTAAAATCACAATCCCTCGAATTAAAGGTAGTTTCAAAAAAGGAAAACGATCAGCGATCGAATTAACCTCTTGAAAATCTAGCACTATCTCTTCAGGAGCACGTCTAACAGCAACGGCCATGTTCTTTTTCCCCCGCATCATTACTCCTTCTATGACAGCCTGACCTCCATATGAATGATGGGACATAGTTAATCCCTCTTTTCCTATTTTAATCGCTTCATAAGTATAAATGTAGCAGAGCCTTGGCTCTGCTACTTGTCAACTTATTTGAGACCATATTTACTATTAAACTTTTCAACACGCCCTGTGGTATAAACATTACGTTGCTTGCCAGTGTAGAAGGGGTGACAGTTTGAACAAAGCTCTACCTTCAAGTTTTCCTTTGTTGATCCTGTTTCAAAAGACGTCCCACAAGCACAAGTCACTGTAGTTTTATAATATTCAGGATGAATACCCTCTTTCACATTTTCACCTTCTTTCAAAAACTCTTCCTAAAAAAGAAGAACTTACACTACATTACAGAATAGTATTATAGCATATCTCACATACTAACACAAGAACCAAATCTAATACTCCCGCCCATTTACATATCCTGATTTTTTATCTATTCTATGTTGTGCTTCTAAGAACCGTACCGTTCCCGAAGCTGCACGCATTACAATACTATGAGTTGTAACATAATTGCCATAATAACGAACGCCTTTAAGCGTATCACCATCAGTTATCCCGGTTGCTGCAAATATAACATCATCACTACTTACCAAATCATCCATAGTTAAAATTCTTTTAGTATCAGTTACACCTGATTTATGGACACGTTTTGACTTTATAGTTCCTCCGTCCCATAGCCTTCCTTGGAGTTCACCACCCAAGCAACGTAAAGCAGCTGCACCCAAAACCCCCTCAGGAGCACCACCAATACCCATGACCATATCAACTCCTGAGCCCGGAATAGCCACAGCGACTGCAGGAGAAACATCCCCTGCCGTTATTAATCTAATTCTAGCCCCAATACTACGCAATTCATTTATTATATACTCATTACGAGAACGATCTAGTACAACTACAGTAACATCTTGAACTTCCTTATTAAGACTTTTAGCAACTGCCGTAACATTCTCTGTAATACTTGCATCCAAACTTATTTTCCCAACCGCAGCCTGTCCTACCGCTATCTTATTCATATAATACATATCGGGTGCATGCAAGAGGCATTTTCTAGGGGCAACCGCAAGCACAGCAATGGCTCCATTAAGCCCTTTTGCTACTAAATCCGTACCTTCTAGGGGATCCACAGCAATATCAACTTTAGAACATTTCCCTGTACCTACTTTTTCTCCAACGTATAACATAGGAGCTTCATCCTTTTCTCCTTCACCAATAACCACAATTCCATCCACATTAACAGTATCAAACATAGACCGCATCGCTCCAACTGCAGCCCCATCCGCATTGTTTTTGTCGCCACGCCCCAGCCAACGTGCAGAAGCAATTGCGGCTGCTTCTGTAACTCTGACAAATTCCAAAGCTAACTCTCTTTCCATCGTTGAGCACAATCTCTTCGTTGACATTTCTGTTCCCCCTCAAATTTTTATATCTTTACTCACAGAAATCAAGGGCAGTAGCTACATATACCGCCCTCTCCTTTGTCTATGCCCTTCCATTGCTACCAAAAATGCGAATTTTTTCTCTAACTATCTCAATCATCGCTTCTCTGGCAGGTCCTAATATTTTACGAGGATCAATCTCTTGAGGGCTTTTCGCTATTACGCTTTTTACACCCTTCACAAAAGCTTCCCGAATATTTGTATCTATATTTACTTTCCTCACTCCCAAGGCAATTGCCCTTTTTATATCATCCCCCGGTACTCCCGAAGAACCATGCATTACTATCGGTACATCCACCAACTTCTGTATCTTATCCAATCTTTCAAAATCTAGCTTTGGTTCAAATTTATACCTGCCATGTGCTGTACCAATTGCTACAGCAAGAGAATCTACTCCAGTATTATCCACAAAATACTTAACTTCTTCCGGATCTGTCAGCATAGCATCTCTCTCATCTACACTAACATCATCTTCTGTTCCGCCAATTTTCCCTATTTCTGCTTCTGTAGATACACCTGCTGCAGAAGCAATTCTAACAATCTGTTTTGTTATAGCTATATTTTCTTCCATAGGCAGTTTAGAACCATCAAACATTACAGACGTAAATCCTTTAGCAATGCAACGTATCACCTGCTCAAAATCAGTCCCGTGATCTAAATGTAAGCAAATCGGAACGTGCGCGTTTTTGGCAGCTGTACTTACCAAACCTACAATGTAATCAAGTCCAGCATATTTTATAGCACCTTGACTAGCTTGAATAATGGCAGGGGATTTTTCCGCTTCAGCAGCAGCAACAATTGCTTGTATTATCTCCATGTTATTACAATTAAAAGCCCCCACTGCATATCCACCTTTTTTCGCTTCGTCTAACAATTCTTTTCCTGTAACAAGTGACATTTTATTGTTTCAAGCCTCCTTTAAAATATTAAAATTTATATATCTACAAACCTACATCAATATAGTATAAGTAGATACCACTCTATTCAATATACCACTAATAGCTACTTAGAAAAAGGTTTTTACACTATAATCTTTATTTTAAACCCAATATCAAAAAATTCCTTCTTCTTTTAATTTGCAAAAAATACAAACATACTCTTGCTATGAATTTTGACAATCCTTTTGAATGAGTTTTTTTATATTTTTTCTCCTTCAAGATGCTCTCCATAAAAGCATCTGCATGAATAAGCTTCCAATTTAATACATTTCATATCATAAATTCGTCGCAAATCACCTCTCGTTTTTACAAATACTACACCAGTAGCATTGCAATGAGGACAATTTATTTCTACCCTGTCTTGAAACGCATCTACCTCTAACTGGCTATTTCCACAACTACAGGACATTTTCCCTTCTTCCAACATATCACTAAGATAATCAACGGTTTTGTTTATTATATTGAAATCATCAGAGCACTCCTCATTGTATCCCAATTCCTCGACCATTTGTCTATAACTATTCTCTTCTTGACTAATATTTTCGATAACCTTTTCCCTTATTCCCATAAATCCAATCCTCATAGCAGTTCCTTCACACTTGATAGGAATCACATATTTATTCCATACTTCGTCTTTTCTAAAAAGATATCTATGTTTGGTTTCGCACATAAAACATCTGACTTGAAGACAAAAAATGTTTTTACCCTTTTTATTAATATTGGCTAAGCTATTTCCGCATTCACAAAAAAGCTTTACACTGCCAACTCCACTAAAATCAAAGCGAGACAGCGAACGCACATTTATCTTTCCACAACTGGAACACCGCAAAGCTATCACTGTATGGGTACATATAACCATTCCCTCGCCACCTTTTCGTGTCTTTACGGAAATATTCTTCATGATATGACATAATCCTGCAAATTAATTATTAATAACTTTTTCTAATAACTCTTTTACATCTTCAATACCAAAAGGTTTTTTAATAATTGCGTCTATTTTTAATCTATAAACCTCTTCCGCCAACTCAGACTCACTATACCCAGTCATCAATATTATTTTTAGATCTTTTTCCTGCCTCAGTAAATTTTTTATAGTATTGACACCATTCATTCCCGGCATTTTCATATCTACCATTACAACATGAAAATCACCCTGCTTTACTAATTCAAGAGCCTCTTCTCCAGCAGCTACCGAATGTACTTCGTAACCCAACATTACACAGGTTTCAACTAATACTCTGCGAATCCCTTCTTGGTCATCTACAATTAAAACCTTAAAATTCTTCATGTTCCTTTCTTCCCTTCTACCCTTCTACCTTTCCATTATCATTCATTTAATCCGCCGCCAACCTTTATCCGAAAGCTAAGCGACGGTTTCACTTTATCCCATTTTTTACGATACTACCTACCCTGACCCTTACAATTCTACCATTCTCCAAATAAACTTTAGGTATATCAAGTCTCATCGTCGTTCTTCTGGCAGAAATTTGAGCTACATCCCCTACCTTTAGATTATTGACCCTTGAGACATCCACCATTGTGTACTGCATGCCCACCTTGCCAATTACCTTACCTTTTCCTTCTTTGAAAATAGCAAATGGTACAACCCTTAAATAACCAAAATAATTTAGAATTAACTTTGCAATATTTTTAAAAAGTTCCCACCCATTTACAGGTTTAGATACCGGCTCTACCTGAAATCCATCGATAACTCCTATTGGTAAAACCGCAACAGAAATGTTTTTGTGAGTACGAAAAGCACGCCCATAGCCTACCGATTGACCACGAGGTAAATCTCTAACGTATACTATTTTCGCCTTGAATACCCATGAATCCTTTAATTTTAATGTATCTTCCATGTACGGAGCCGGATATTGACCATAAAGCAACGTTCCAACACGAACCATATCAAGCTGCATTTCCGGTAAATCTACAACAGCAGAACTATTAGCAATATGTCTTATTAACCCTTTTATCCCAGCCTTCTCTAAGCTTTTACAAGTTTCCTGAAATACACTAAATTGCCGAAAGCTAAAGCTCTTGTTTTTGCGCATGGCTACAGCAAGATGTGAATACACCCCTTCCAACTGAAGACCTGGTATTTTTAAAATTTCTTTTGCTGCCAATACTACATCACAAGGCCAAAATCCAAACCGTCCCATACCTGTTTCAACTTTAATATGAATCTTAATGCTTTTATCATCTCTATCTGTACACTGCTTCAACCATTGTATAGATTCCATACATGCTACTGTAGCCGTTAAATTGAAGTTAAAATAGAGCTCTACATCTTCAGGAAAAAAGGCACCGAAAACCAAGATGGGAATAGATACCCCTGCCAAGCGCAATTCTTTCCCTTCTTCAGCCGTGGTTACCCCTAACATATCTGCACCTATTTTTTCTAATAAAAGACCAACCTCAACCGCTCCATGGCCATAAGCATCTGCTTTAACTACACCTAAAAATTTTACACCAGGATTTAATTTTTGCTTTATGTTCATGTAATTAGTTTTGATAGCATCAAGATCTATCTCAATCCACTTTGAACCTACTAAGCTGCTCTTCATAGACTTACTTCCCCCGTTTACCTTTTAAAATCTTTTTTAGGGCAATTATCCTTCTTATATTCTTTTGATAAATTGGTTCAAGTATACTCCACAAATGATAATAAAAAGGTGAAAATACTAAATCATATTCACCTATGAATTCTATAAAGTCGCCCTTAAAGCCCTTTTTAAAACGATATAACCCATAAAGAGGATTATCCTCCGAAATATCCCCTGAAACACCTCGAAAGTCATAAAAGCTACAGTCGTTTTCTTTAGCCCATTTAATCATTGTCCATTGTAAAAGATAATTGGGCATTACATTTCTATAAGAATTTGAAGAAGCTCCATAAATATACCAACCCTTATCCCCAAACAAGAAAGCCAAAGTTCCCGCAACAGGTTTCCCTTGGTAGTAAGCCATAAACAGCTTCAAATTCCCAGAAGGCATGAGATGACGCCACATATTTTCAAAATAGCTGTAAGGTCGAACTAAAAACTTATCACGTTCTGTTGTTTCTTTAAGAACTTTATAGAATACCGGAAGTTCCTCTACCTCACAATCCCCATTAATTTCAACACCTTTTTTCTTGGCCAATCTTATATTATATCGAGTTTTAGAATGAAGGTTATTAAACAGGGTATCAATATCCGGTTCTAAATTTAACCGAAACACAAATCTGGGCTGAACTCCTTCAAATCCTTTGCCCTTTCCCGTTTGAATAAAATTACGACTATGAAGATATTCTTCAAACTCGCTATCCTCTACAGAAATATCGGGATCAATTTTAAGAAATATCGCACCTCTTTTTTGGGCAAATTTTTTAACTTCGCCAAATAAAAAATCCATTAATTTAAAATTATGCACGTCTCCCACAGGACCTCTGGGAGCATAAAAGAAAGTTCTGCCTAACCCGGGAATCTTACGTCCCAATATACTAATTGCCGCTACCGGATTTCTTTCTCCCTCCTCCACAATAAATCGATAGGGATTCCACTCGCCTTCGCCTTTAATTTCTCCCCATTCAAAGGATTGCAGTACATGTCCTTTAATCGCTGTAGCTATATAATTATTATAATATTCTTTTTCATTTTGCTTAATCAATTTCAATACATACATAATTTCAATTTTTATCCTCCTTCATTTGCGTCTTTAGTTTGTCCATTCTACACAAACTATATTTCGTTTTTATTTTCAAACTACCCCGTTTGCCAAAAATAGGCGCAGCATAGCTGTACCTATTTTTTTAATATTCTACCAAAACGATTAAAATACCTAATTATTATTTTTTCAAAGCAGCTCCTATAAAATCTCTAAATAAAGGATGTGCTCTATTCGGTCTGGACTTAAATTCGGGGTGAAACTGACAACCAACAAACCACTTATGATCTTTGAGCTCTACAATCTCCACCAATCTCCCGTCAGGGGATAACCCACTGATAATAAGTCCATATTTTTTTAGGATATCACGATACTCATTATTAAATTCAAACCTATGACGATGTCTCTCCCCAATTTCTTCTTTCCCATAAGCATTATATGCCTTTGTCTCTTGTATTACATTGCATGGATAACTACCTAGCCTCATCGTTCCACCCATGTTTAATATTTTTTTCTGTTCCGGCAGAATATCAATCACTGGGCAAAGTGTTTTTTCATCAAATTCAGAACTATTTGCCTCAAGTCCTACTACATTCCGAGCAAATTCCACTACTGCTAATTGCATACCAAGACAAATACCCAACATTGGTATCCCCTTTTGTCTAGCATAACTAATAGCTTTTATTTTACCCTCAATCCCCCGATCCCCAAAACCGCCGGGAACCAAAATACAATCAGCTTCATTCAGCAACTCTTCTATGTTTTTTGCATTTTCTAATTCTACTGAATTAAGCAAATCTATTTTTACACAAACATTATGATAGATTCCAGCATGACGTAAAGCCTCACATACACTTATATATGCATCTGGAAGCTCCACATATTTTCCTACTAAAGCAACTCTAACAATATCCTTTGGATTTTTTATTTTATAAACTATTTCTTTCCATTCGTCAAGCTCCGCTTGTCCACATTGCAGCTTTAACCTATCAATAACAATATCATCAAGACCCTGTTCTTTTAAGGTAAGTGGTATTTCATAAATTGTTTCTGCATCAACTGCTTGTATAACTGCATCCTCATCAATATCACAAAACAAGGCTATCTTCTTTTCCATATCCTTAGAAAGAGGCTTTTCAGATCTACATACTATAGCATCCGGTTGAATACCAATACCTCTTAATTCTTTCACGCTGTGCTGAGTAGGTTTAGTTTTTGCTTCACCTGCTGCCTTCAAAAAAGGAACTAAGGTCACATGAATATACATTACATTGTCCCGTCCAACATCACCCTTAATCTGTCTAATAGCTTCCATAAAGGGCAAAGATTCAATGTCCCCAACCGTTCCCCCTATTTCGGTAATAACTACATCAGGATTACCCTCTTTCGCCACCCTATGGACAGCTTCTTTAATCTCATTAGTAATATGAGGTATCACCTGCACTGTACCGCCTAAATAGTCGCCTCTTCTTTCCTTATTTATAACTGACCAATAAATCTTCCCGGTTGTCATGTTACATAATCTACTAACATTAATATCAATAAATCTTTCATAATGTCCAAGATCCAAATCGGTCTCCCCACCATCTTCCGTAACAAATACTTCTCCGTGCTGATAAGGGCTCATTGTCCCGGGATCTACGTTTATGTATGGATCGAATTTTTGTATAGCAACCTTTAATCCACGACTCTTTAATAACCGACCTAATGACGAAGCCGTTATTCCTTTCCCTAGGGAAGATACCACACCACCAGTTATAAAAATATATTTTGCCGCCAACTTCTTCCCTCCTCTAAAATCTATTTTATATACTTTCAACATACTTTATGAATTTTATACTTCCCTTCATCTTACGTCAAGGGAAGTTTCTCTTTATCTTAAATAGCTAACTGTCGCTAAGACTTCACTTTCCTAACGCCTTCCAAAAGATATCTTATGCAGACCTGCACGTGACGCATTTCGTTTCACTATTTTTTTCTGTGTCCATTCCTTCAAGCCCCAGCTCCCTTGTCCCAATAAATTAAAGCGACTATCCAAGGTCATCTCCGTGTGAACTGCTGCCATCATTTGCGAGTTCGCCAAACATCCTTTAATGATAAAGACCTCCTGCATTAGCTCTCGAAGGTTTTTACCTTGGCTAGCATATTTCAATATTAAATACGCTATTTCTGTTTCGGATAATTTAGGATCAATGCTCTTACTATTCTTCGTCTCTTGATTCATTCTCTGGGTCAACCCCTTTTTTATAAAAGCGCTACATTCTTTCAGGCGCAGATACTCCTATAAGCAAAAGTAAATTACGCAAGGTAATTCTAGTTGCATCCACAAGACCTAAACGTGCTTCCCTTAACCCTTTCTCATCAGTTAAAACACGGCAACTATTGTAAAAACTATGAAAAGCAGAAGCGAGGTCTTGAGCATATCGAGTAAGACGATGCGGTTCGTAATTCAATGCTGCTTCTGTTATCTCTTCAGGATAATCAGCAATTTTACGAATCAAATTCAATTCCGTTTCTTCTTTTAACAATGCAAAATTAATTAACTCAATATTTTTAATTTTTTCAGGACTTGCCTTAAGAATACTAGCTATCCGAGCATGAGCATACTGTACATAATAAACCGGATTATCTGATGATTCTGCTTTGGCTAAATCTAAATCAAAATCCAAGTGACTATCAGGATTACGCATTATAAAGAAATATCGTGCTGCATCCTTTCCAACTTCATCTATCAACTCAGAAAGTGTAATGTACTGACCACTTCTTTTAGACATCCGAACAACATCGCCATCTCTGAGAAGACGAACAAGTTGCATTATTATAACATCTAACTTCTTCTCATCATACCCTTGTGCCTTCATCGCTCCTTTCATTCTAGCTACATGCCCATGATGATCTGCTCCCCAAATATTAATTACCTTTTCAAACCCACGTTCAAATTTGTTTATATGATATGCTATGTCGGCAACAAAATACGTGGGAATTCCGTTGGCACGAACAACCACTTCATCCTTATTGTCTCCGAATTGAGACGTCTTAAACCATAAAGCTCCTTCTTTTTCATAGATAAGGTCTTTGTCCTGCAGCTCCTGAATAATTCTTTTTATAGCACCTGTATCATGCAAGCTTTGTTCACTAAACCAAACATCATATTCCACGCCAAACCTTGCCAAATCATTTTTAATATTGGTTATCTTTTCTTCCAAACCCTTTTGAATTAAAAATTCTCTCCGCAAAACTGAATCAACATTTAAATATTTATCCCCTACTTCGGAAATAATATTTTTCACGGTTGCAACTACATCTTCACCATGATAACCTTCTTCGGGAAAATCAGCTTTTTGTCCCAATAATTGAAAATAACGAGCTTCTAAGGATTTACCAAAGTTCTCTATTTGATTGCCTGCATCATTTATATAGAATTCTCTAGTAACATTAAATCCAATGGCTGCCAAGAGATTGCTCAACGTATCGCCCAAAGCCGCTCCCCTAGCATTTCCCATATGGAGAAGACCCGTAGGATTCGCACTAACATATTCTAATTGAATCTTTTTCCCCTGTCCAACATTCGACTTACCAAAATTTTCTCCTTCTTTTATCACATACGGCAATACCTTATATAGCCATTTTTGTCCTAGATGAAAATTAATAAATCCTGAACCGGCAATCTCTACTTTTTCAGTCCACTCATCAACATTTTCTAAGTTCTCTATCAAAATTCGAGCAACTTCCCTAGGCGGCATCTTGACTTCCTTGCATAAAAGCATAGCTATATTTGTGGCAAAATCGCCATGAGTTTTGTCCCTCGGTACTTCAACAGTAAAATCAGGTAATACATTAAATTTGAGTATTTCCTTTTTCTTTGCTTTATTCAAAGCTTTTTTTATTTCAGAATATACTTCTTCCCTCTTGGAAGTAATAATACTCATAAATTACTCCTCTCCTCTACGCTTTTGCTCCTTAAAACAATTAAGAAACCTTATAATTTAATTCAAAAGAACTCAATCCAATTAATTATATCTATCATCAACATGTAATGTCAATGATATAATAAATGTTACGCTACATTAAATTCAGATTCCGTTGGAGGTGTAATCCTTGTAACAACTTCCTCACCACCTGTATTTGCATTATAAAATATAATGAACTTTTCTTCAGAAAAAGTACCCCTTACTTCCCATGTTAGCACTTCTTTTCCCCATGTATTAACAATTAGAGCTGGGCGTATCAATTCTACTTTCAAATTAGGATTGATTTGTTTGCGTAATTCTTCTTTACTTAATGTCGCCTTTGATAGTTCTCTCTTCTTGTGGTACATATAATAATTTGTACCCTCATAACCTAATATTTCTCCATTATCAAGGGCTATTTGTAACTTTATCTGATCCGGATATAGTAAGACATCCTCTTGACGTGGGGCTAAGGTATATATACCAGTATTATCCTGCTTTTGCACTTGCACAACAGTAAAATTATTGTAATTTCGTTTTTCTAAAAATGTCTGTACTCTCCTCTCCCCCTCATTTAAATCTATATTATCTTTTTCAACCACTTTCCTTTTCATAGCCCATACTACCGCTCCATCTAATTTACTAACATCAATATATACTGGTTCTGTTTCTTCTCCTATAGGTAATATCTCAAGTCCAAAGGTCGGAATATCACCTATTCCTTCATAAGCTAACTTTGCTTTATACTTACTAGAATCAGGATACCACCAAGAAAGTGCAATTTTTTTTGCCTCTTCTTGCGTAATATTTTCTTTTCCTCTTACTTTTTTAGCATCAGGTTCTACTGCTGATAAATTTTCACCTAAATTTATTTCTGGATACTCTTCCATTTTTTTTTCCATTAATTCAAACCCATCAACAATCGTATTATCTTCAAGTTCTTTATTAGTAGTAATAGTAGCGACTTCAACCTGCGTCCAACTTAATTCCTTATTTAATATTTTCGCCCCTAATTTATCTAAATCTTCTTTCATGCTTTTAGAGCGATTATATAATTCCTCAATAATCTCAGAGCTTTTTTTGTCAAATCCACCCTCTCCTTGAGATACCTGATTCAAAAGGGCACTAGCCACCTCTCCTGTATCAGATAAAAATTTTTCCGTGTTGGAAAGTGATACATAAGCCAATGGTAAGCTACCTATATTAGCTTGAGCCGCAAAAACCTGTCTCCAGATTGTTGCTATAGATAAAATAGACTGCTCCTTTGAACTATTTATCAATGTTTGTGCTAATTGTCCCGAAATATTATCTAAATGCCATGTAAGCTCATAAAATGACTTTTGATACTGACTTTCTGCTCTGTTTTGTAAATTTTGTCTTATTTTAGATTCTTGATATCCCCATACCCCCGTACTAATAAGTCCTATCACTAAAATTCCAGGAACTATCCACTGCTTCCATTTTTTCATTATTATATTCATTCCTTTCTTCACCGAGCAAATACATGCATCCCAATACGAGCAATAATGGGTCTTGACCAAATCCACTTGGATGTTGCCGTGGCAGGATTCCAATAATACAAAGCTCCTCCCGTAGGATCCCAGCCGTTTATAGCTACTCTGGCTGCCTTCACTGCATCTGCCTTAGGAGCTCGATAATACTGTCCATCCGACACTGCGTCAAATGCTCCCGGTTCAAAAACCACACCGTATACACTATTGGGGAAATTTGGGTTTTTTGTACGATTAACTATAACTGCTCCAACCGCAACTTGTCCCAAATAGCTTTCGCCCCTTGCTTCTCCTGCTATTATTTTGGAAAGAACATAGACATCATTACTAGAAACTGTACCACCATTTTTACTACTTTGTGCAACTTCAACAGCACCATATGGCGTACTGTAATCCCCTTTTTGTACGTATTGCCTTTGTTGCCACATTCCAACTGCCACTAAAAATATTGTAGCTACAATAAGCAACGCTACTTTTTTTGTCACTGTTTTCTCCCCTCAATCAAAATACATTTGTAAAGCTAGTATTTGTGA
>JAQUGH010000009.1:0-16137 GCA_028684195.1 Clostridia bacterium
AAGACATGATAAAGGGTATTGTACTTACCCACGGTCATGAGGATCATATTGGTGCTTTACCCTTTCTTATGAAGGAAATTAATGTTCCTGTTTATGGGACAAGGCTTACTCTTGGTCTGGTTCAAGGAAAATTAAAGGAAAATAATATACCCAACATAGACCTTATTCCGATATGTCCAAGGAGTGTTATAAAACTAGGTTCATATTTTAATATTGAGTTTTTTAAGGTAAGTCATAGTATACCAGATGTAGTTGGAATGGCAGTTCATACTCCGGTTGGAACAGTAATGCATACAGGTGATTTCAAATTTGATCAGACACCTGTGGATGGTGAGGTAACTGATTTTTCTCGTATTGCAGAGTTAGGAAAAAAGGGAGTTCTAGTTTTGATGTCTGATAGTACAAATGTAGAACGACCTGGTTATACTTTGTCTGAACGTGCTGTTGGGCAAGCTTTCGACGATATATTTAGAGATACTCAGGAACGAATTATTGTGGCAACATTTGCTTCTAACGTTCATAGAATTCAACAAGTTATTAATGCGGCAGATAAGTACAAGAGGAAAGTGGCTATAGTTGGAAGAAGTATGATAAATGTAGTATCTATTTCAAAAGAGTTGGGTTATTTGTCTATTCCTGAAGATATATTGATAGATATTGAGGAAATATCTTCGTATCCACGTAGTCGTGTAACTATACTTACAACTGGTAGTCAGGGTGAACCTATGTCGGCTTTGACTCGCATGGCAATGTCAGATCATCGTAAAGTTGAGATTGTGCCTGGTGATACAATTGTTATTTCTGCTATGCCAATTCCTGGTAATGAAAAACTTGTTGCAAAGATTATAAATCAATTATTTCATCAAGGTGCTGAGGTAATTTACGAATCAATAAGTGGTATTCATGTTTCAGGTCATGCTAGTCAAGAGGAATTAAAACTTATGATTAATCTTGTTAGACCAAAGTTTTTCGTTCCAGTACATGGAGAATATCGTCATTTAGTGAAACATGCTAATATTGCCAAGCAGTTAGGGATAGCTTCTCAAAATATATTTGTGGCTGAAAATGGGCAGGTACTTGATTTCACAAGGCGTAAAGGTCAAAAAAATGGTAAAGTTACGGCAGGAAGGGTACTCGTTGATGGGCTTGGAGTTGGAGATGTAGGCAATATAGTTCTACGAGATAGAAAACAACTTTCACAGGATGGGATACTTATTGTTGTAGTAACCATTGATAAAGTAGCTAACCAAATAGTTGCAGGTCCGGATGTTGTTTCAAGAGGTTTTGTCTATGTGAGAGAATCAGAAAAATTAATGGATGTTGCAAGAGATAAGGTTAAGATTGTCTTGGACAAATGTTATGAAAAGGATATAACTGATTGGGCAACAATGAAATCGCAAATAAGAGATGTACTTGGAAGGTATCTTTACGAAAAAACTAAAAGAAGACCTATGATAATACCTATTATAATGGAAATATAATAGGTATTATCATGGAGAAATAATGTGTTCAGATGAACGCATTATTTTTTTGTTTTTACAAATAATGAAATACCAAATATATAAATCCTGATACTAAATACAAGTGAGGGGGAGGACATAGTATAGGGGTGCATATTGCTGTAGCAACTGATTATTTGGTAATTGCTAAAATAACAACGATGACTATACATCCTATTTGTTTGACAGGGCTTGTTATAGGTGTTCCTTAGACACACGAATAACTTGTCAACCGGGTAGTGAGGTACAGTTCAATCCATATTATTGACAAAAAAATGGTATATAGTATAATTGTTATAGAATATTATAATAATTAATACATTATAAAGCATAAAAGCTTGGTGCGACAGCATTGTTTTCTTGGAAAGTAGACTTATGCAAATTCTTAAAACAAAGTTAGTATTAAAATTTATAAATGGTGGTTTGGTTATATGGAACTTAGTAATATCAGCAAAGAAGTAATTGAAAAATTAAGGAGAGAAATGGGAAAAGATTCTTATATATATAATCACAGTGCTAGGGTGGCTGATATAGTTTGTGATATAGCTGAGAAATTTGGATTAAAT
Organism: Clostridia bacterium; assembly: GCA_028684195.1. Lineage (GTDB taxonomy): Bacteria > Bacillota > Peptococcia > DRI-13 > DTU073 > JAQUGH01. The sequence continues at coordinate 2,066 of JAQUGH010000009.1, forward strand.
AAAGAAGAAATAGCTACCGTACAAATTGCTGCGCTTGTTTGTGATTATGGTATGATACCTATTCTTGATACCGTAAATAAAAATGGTAAACTAACTGATATTGAGTGGAAATTGGTACAAGGGCATACTAAAACAGGTTCGGACATTTTGAGTCAAAATCCACATTTACGAGAAGTTGCAAAAATTGTTTTACATCATCATGAAAGATGGGATGGTAACGGTTATCCTAATCGTATAAGAGAAAATGAGATTCCTCTTGGTGCTCGAATTATCGCAGTTGCTGATTCTATAGATGCTATGAGATCCAAAAGACCATATCGTGAGCCGTTACCGTGGAAAACATGTATAAAAGAAGTATTTGGTAATAGTGGTGTAATGTATGATCCCAAAGTAGTTAAAGCAACCAGAAGCCTATGGAGAGGATGGAAAAATAAGCATGAATTAAATCAAGGCGACAATCCTCCAAAAGAACAACAAAAGAAAAGAAAAGAAGTTGAAAGATAGCTATTAAATATTTTGAAAATATAAAAAGGGAAGAGGACGATATGCCTCTTTTTACAATTTGCATAATATATTTTATAGATGTATTTTTTAACAGTAATGTTAAAAAAAGAATAAGAAAAGAGACAAAAGAGAACCGTCCCCATTTGTCACCCCGATTATCCTTTTGAAAGGAAAGATGTAAATGGAAAAAGTAATTGAACGTTTTTTGCGTTATGTTTCTTTTGATACGCAAAGTGATGAAAACTCTCTAGAATGCCCCAGCTCAAGAAAACAATTGATATTTGCCCAAGAACTTTCACTAGAGCTAAAGAATATTGGTATAAACAAGTGTGAGGTTGATAATTATGGCTATGTGTATGCCACATTACCTGCGAACACAAATTTAATGACACCAGTCATTGGATTCATTTCTCATCTTGATATTTCGCCTGATTTAAGTGGAAAAAACGTGAAGCCACAAATAATTAGAAATTATCAAGGCGGAGATATTCTTTTGAATGAAGAAATACCGCTATATTTAAAAGAATTTGAGTTTCCAGAGATCAGAAAGTACCGTGGTCAAAACATAATAACTACAGACGGTAATACTTTATTAGGTGCAGATGACAAAGCAGGAATTGCTGAAATAATGACGGCGATAGAATTTCTTATAACCCATCCAGAAATACCCCATGGTCAAATTTGCATTGCTTTTACTCCAGATGAAGAAATTGGTAGAGGTGCAGATAAATTTGATGTAAAAAAATTCGGTGCTGATTTCGCCTTTACTGTAGATGGTGGGGAATTAGGTGAATTAGAAACAGAAAATTTCAATGCGGCAACTGCTACAATTATTGTAAAAGGTAAAAGCGTTCACACTGGAACTGCAAAAAACAAAATGGTTAATTCACTTTTATTGGCTCAAGAATTAATAAATATGTTTCCTAAGAATGATATCCCTGCCAAAACAGAAGGATATGAGGGGTTCTACCATCTTATGGATGTAAAAGGAACTGTAGAAAATACTGAATTACGTTATCTTATTCGAGATCATAACAGAAATAAATTTGAGCTACGCAAAGAATTCATAAAAATATCTGTGGAAAATTTAAATAATAAGTATGGAAAATATATTTCATTAGATATAAAGGACTCCTATTACAATATGAAAGAAGTAATAGAAAAATATCCTCACGTATCAAAATTAGCTTTTTGTGCTATGAAGGAATTAGGTATAGAACCTATTGTCACACCAATTAGAGGAGGTACAGACGGCGCACGTCTTTCATTTATGGGGCTTCCTACACCAAATATATTTACAGGTGGACATAATTTCCATGGAAGGTATGAGTTTATACCTGAATCGTCTATGATAAAAGCAGTACAAGTGATTATAAAAATATGTGAACTTGCAACAAGTCTATAAATATACCGTTTAATTCATAATTAGTATAACTTGGGTAAAGGGAAATGATTTTTTGTAATTGATTCACAAAATATAATATATGCACTTGAGTGAACAATATAAATATGCATATCGAAAAAAGAAGGGGGTGCAATATGAAAGTATTATTAGGACCATTTGAACCATTAGCTACATGGATGATAAAAAAATATTATACCAGAATGGATGTGCCTGAACATTTAAAATGCACATCACAAAATAAATGTGAAAAAACATTTAATCAGGAGCTTATAAAAATAAGAACACTATATAGTCAAAATAAAATTAACAAAAAGGAATTTGAAGAAAAATGTGAATTAGCAAAGTATCATTGTTTATGCAAAGCAAATTGTTTGCCTAATAATGATATGGATAGGTTCGCTTATTTGGAAAGAATATATGGCAAAAAACGTGATGCAAAATGGATAAAGACAATAAAACCTGGAAATATTAAACATAACGAACAGGGAGATAGAGATGTATTTTTCTATTATAAAATTGAAAATAAATTTATAAAGACAATCGGCAAGGTACCTAGAAATTTTGTTGCTAAGCAAGCATCTAAGAAAAAATTTAGACGAGGGTTATTTTCGCAAAATCCCAGCAATTTAGAGAATATAAGGGGAAACAATGTGCCAAAAAGTTTACAAGGACATAGCATAGATGCTAAACTATTAAAGGAACAACGAGAAAACACTACATTCCCAAGAAATACCAAATCACTTAAAGATAAAGAAAGAACATAATATTGAATTTGATCAGTTAAAGTTGAATATTGAAACTTTGGTATAGATCTCTACCCCCACCAAAGCAATAAAGTGGAACGTCTACGTAAAGAAGTGGAAGACTTAGCGGCGGTTAGCCGGATAAAATAGAAAAGCAAAAGTATATTTTGCTTTTCATAAATATTGTGTAAACACGAAAAAAATTCTTGTTAAACTTGTAATGTAGTGCTAATATATTGGACAAGGTATTTTGTAAACTACAATAAGAAAGGATGGTGTTTGTGGATAATTTGGAGGGTGAAGAAAAGGTAAATTTTCTTAAAAGAAAAAATATTGAGTTTTCTTTAAGGCGTTATGGGATTGATGCGTTAGGTGCTATGGCGTTAGGTCTTTTTGCTTCTTTAATAGTTGGACTAATACTTAAAGTATTAGGCGAAAAATTGAATATTCAATTCCTGGTCGACTTTGGCTTGCAAGCTATGGCAATGATGGGTCCTGCAATAGGGGTAGCTGTTGCACATGGCTTGAAATCACCTCCATTAGTTCTTTTCGCTTCAACAATAACTGGTATGGCTGGAGCAACATTAGGAGGACCGGCTGGAAGCTTTGTAGCTGCAGTTGTAGGTGCTGAGTTTGGGAAACTTGTTTCTAAAGAAACAAAAGTAGATATTATTATAACACCTGTAGTAACAATTATTGCTGGAGTAGCAACAGGGGTATTTATTGGACCTGGAATTAATTCGTGTATGACAGCTTTAGGAAATTTAATAATGAGAGCAACAGAACTTCAACCAATTCCAATGGGAATTCTTGTTGCTGTTTTAATGGGAATGATTTTAACTGCTCCCATTTCCAGTGCAGCCTTGGCTATCATGTTTAAGCTTGGAGGTCTAGCTGCTGGTGCTGCTACGGTAGGATGTTCAGCTCAAATGGTGGGCTTTGCTGTCGCAAGTTACAGGGAAAATGGGTGGGGAGGTTTAGTTTCACAGGGACTAGGTACTTCAATGCTTCAAGTTCCGAATATCGTCAAAAACCCATTGATCTGGATTCCTCCAACATTAACAAGTGCGATATTGGGACCCCTTTCTACTACGGTGTTTAAAATGGAGAACATTCCAGCCGGGGCAGGTATGGGGACAAGCGGTCTTGTTGGTCAATTTGGGACTATTGAAGCTATGGGAGCTAGTGCAGCTGTATTTATTAAATTAGGACTTCTACATATCATATTACCAGCAATACTAACATTGATTTTTTCTGAAATCATGAGAAAAAAGGGATGGATTAAATTTGGAGATATGAAACTAGACGCATAAAACTAAATTTAATTATTAAATTTAACCTTGAAAAGATTTAATGCATTAATAAAACACCTACTTTTATAAGTAGGTGTTTTATTAATGTACATTCAAGCTGTCTATGTATTTGTTTTAACAAATACACTTAAAGCACGGTGAAGAAAACGAATTTTCACAGGTAACATAGGACCTTTTTCTCCGTCGACACTTAACTGAACATTGTTATAACCTTCTATTTCACATTGCTTTGTTTTTAAACGTAGTGCGTATTTATTATTTACTGATTCCTGAGTTAGCACATTAAAGAATAGGTTAGCCAAGTCAATATGAGCACATTTCTTTATCAAAATAATGTCCATCAGTCCGTCGGATATATCAGCGTCATTAATAAGATTTGCAAATCCTCCACCATATGTCCCGTTAAGAATAAAAAAAAGGAGAGCGTCTTCTTCAATAACGCCTGTATCCGTATTTAGCTTTAAATTAAAAGATTTCATATGGGTAACTTCGCTAAGCGCTTTCAAATAATATGCTAAAGGACCAAAATTCTTCTTTAATTCACTATTAGTATTAAAAGATACATCAACAAAAAGTCCACCTGCACAGCTATTTAAAAAATACTTATCATCATTTATAAGTCCAACATCCACTTCCATAATATTACCTGAGAAGATAATATCAAGAGATTTTTCAATATTTCCAGGGATGCCAAGACTCAAAGCAAAATCGTTACAGGTACCAGAAGGGATAATTCCTATAGGTAAATTAAATTTGTTTTGTAAAAGAATATTTGCTATTGAATTTAAAGTACCATCACCGCCAGAAATAATGGCAAAATCGAATTCATTATTTTCAAGAATTTCGTATAATCTTGCATTGAGACCTTCGATACGATAGGGAATAAGATATGTATCGTGTTTTAGTGCATATTCTAAAACAAAATCTAAATTATTAATATTACTACGGTTACCAGAGAATGGATTGTAAATAAAAATTGCTTTTTTCATTATTAGATAGCCTCCTAAAGTTACCATGATATTATATATTCAATAAAGTTAAGGTTACTGTTACTATCATTTTACAAGTGTTATAAAAATAATACAACCTTATTATCATGCTAAAATTAAATCATATTGTATAATATCAAAACTGGCAGCTTGTTACTTTTTCAATTGAGTATGTTGTTTATTGAACCATTTTGTAATATTATATTGCTTGTTAATATTGGTTATATGAAGTATAATAAAACAATAGTTTGATAATTAAGGAGATGAATGTATGAAAAAAGTTACAATTAGTTTTTTTGTTTTAGTGTTAACATTTTTATGTATTATAGGTGGTTGTGCCAGTAAAGACTTGACTGAGGGTAAATCAGCGAAAGATATTATTTTAGCAAGTACTGAAGCAATGCAAAACATAAAATCATACTCGTTTAATATGGAAACAGCTATGTCAATTCCAAATCCAATGACAAACAAGTTGGAGGATATGACTATGACGGGTTCTGGTTCTATTAATATGGAACCTTTAAAAGCTCACATGGATATTAATGTTGATGTTCAGTCTCAGAAGATGAATACTGAAATGTATATTGTAACAGAGGAAGATAAAATTGTAGAGTATTTTAGTAATCCTTTTGTTCCTCAAGAATGGGCAAAGATAGAATTACCGTTGAATGATCAAATGAATGATATGATTAATCCTGCTAAATCATTAGAATTATTAGACGAAATGTTAGTAGATGCTTCAATAGCTGGAGAAGAAACAATAGATGAGAAGGAAATGACTATATTAGAAGTAACGGTTAAACCTGAAGCTTTGAGTAAACTTATGCAGATGCCTACTAATAGTTCCGCAATACCTATAGATGAAGTTGAAGAAATACTAAAAACTATGGGTGATATGAAATATAAAGCGTGGGTACAGAAAGACAATCTTATGATGACAAAAATGGAAATAAATTTTAGCGATATGTTAAAAAATTTATTAACCAGTCAGCCTGAAATGCAATTTAAAGATGAGACTATGCTTAATGAGCTTAATGCGACAATGACTATGAATTTTAATGATTTTGATAAGAATAATGAAATTATTATTCCTGAATCAATCCTTGAAAATGCTAAATTATTTGATGCGATGAATCCTACAATGCCTAATAATTAATTAAAATTGACTATTAAGATCGGTAAATACCTTTTTCAATTCATCTCCTAAGTGTTTATTTATTTCTCTTACATATTTCGTATCAAAGTAGGGGAAAAATAAACTTAATAACTAAGGAGGTGATTTTTTTGTCTAATAAAATTGTTAAAAACATATCTTTTATGTTTGCTTTTTTATGTGTAGCAACTAGTATTGTGATAAGTCCTCTTTTAGGAGTAGAGTTACCACTTAAAGCTCAATCGGCAATACTGATTGAAGCAAATAATGGGAATATACTTTATGAAAAAGATTCGCACAAGGTATTATATCCAGCTAGTATGACTAAAATAATGACACTTGTGTTAGCTATGGAGGCATTAGATACAGGGAAAATAAGTATGGATGATGTTGTCACAGCTAGTGAAAATGCTGCTTCCTACGGTGGATCACAAATATTTTTAGCACCTGGTGAAAAACTAACTGTAAAGGAATTATTACTTGGTATCGCATTGGCATCAGGGAATGATGCTGCCGTCAATTTAGCAGAGTACATTGCAGGTTCTCATGAAGAATTTGTTAAACAGATGAATAATAAAGCCAAGGAATTAGGAATGAAGGATACTAATTTTGTTAATTGCAATGGATTGCATGATCCTAACCACAAGACAACAGCATATGATTTTTCGCTTTTAGCAAAATATGCCCTTAATTTTCCCGAACTATTAAATATTTGTAAAGTAAAGCACTATCGAATACGTACTGATACTGATAGACCATTTCAGTATGATAATAAAAACAAATTACTTTGGTTTTATCCTGGAACAGATGGTTTTAAAACAGGTTGGACTGAAGATGCAAAATATTGTTTTACTGGAACTTGTGAAAGGAATGGATTAAGACTTATTTCTGTGGTAATGGGTGTTCCTGTACCAAAGGGTCATTTTTCTGAAACTCAGATTCTATTTAATTATGGTTTTTCCCAGTTCTTTTATAAAGAATTTTATAACGAGGAAGAGGTTATTGGGAAAGTGAATGTTGGCAAAGGGAAAATAAGCGTGGTTGAAGCAGTACCTAAAAATAAAGTAGGAATCACCCTAGCTAAAGGTGATGATAAAAAATTAAGCATATCAATAGAGTTACCTTCTTTAATTGATGCACCGGTTAATAAAGGACAAACTTTGGGCAAGGTTTCAATATTAAAAGAAGGAGAATTAGTTGAACAAGTTAAATTAGTAGCGAAAGATGAAGTTCCTAAATGTTCTCTATGGCAAACAACAAAAAAAGTTTTTATCAATTTAATGTTTAATTAACTCTAGCTTAAGTCTCACGCTATGTATGGAAAAATTGAGTAAAAAATATTTTTGCATCAAGGGCATCATCCGTGTTTGAATACACAGTATGGATGGCGCCCTTGATACTATGCCGAGGAGATGATAGAATACTTGGAAAGCCGACAGTAGTTTTCCTTCTTTGAAAATGGTACAGGAATTAATGGGTATGGGAATGGAACTATGTGTGGAAGTGGATACTTAAGTGGTATACTTCGGATGAGCTTTTTCAAGAAGAAAAGAATTACTTAATGTTATTGTACCAAAGACTGAAATTAACGGTTTGAAAAAAATATTAAGGAAAGAGGAGAGGGACATTATTATGGATACAGCAGTAAGTAAAGAGCTTGAAACGATTATGCAAGCCATCTTAGATATTATAAATGTTAGTGAAATATACTTATTTGGTTCCTATGCTTATGGGACACATCATAATGACAGCGACTTTGACATTTATGTTGTTATCCCTGATGATAGTATGCGTCCTATTGAAGCTATGCAAAAAATTGGTGGAGCGATCAGCCGTAAGAATATTCGGGCAGTAGACATTATTGTCGGCAAGGCAAGCGTATTTAACAAACTCAAGCAATTACCTACCATTGAAAGAACAATTTTTAGAGATGGGGTGAAGATTTATGGACAAGAACAGCATAGTAAAATCATGGTGTAATTTTGCTAAAGATGATTTGATAACTGCAAAATATTTATTGGGATTGCACCCACTCAAGCTGGAAATTATATGTTATCACTGTCAGCAATCAGCTGAAAAGATACTGAAAGGATTTATCGTTGACAATAACATTGATCCGCCGAAAACACATGATTTGAGATTGCTACGGAGAATGTGTGGAGAAATTGCAGATAATTTTGACGATATTGAGGAACCTTGTGTACGTCTGACTGCTTACGGTGTACAGCCTCGTTACCCAATGGAAATAGAGCTAAGGGAAAGTGATATGTGGCAGGCAATAAATGATGCAGAAAATATCATGGGTTTTATTGCTCAATGCTTAGAGCTTACATCAGATGAAACGTAAAATCAAAACTTATAGGCAGATCAGCAAATTACATATCATAGCAACAACACATGTCGAAACTGTTGTATTAGTGTCTAAGCATATCACGAAAACAACGGTTATATTCGGCTTTACTTATTTCTGTGGACGTTACAGTTGGAAATATTAGGCTTATAATAAAGATGCAATTTTTAGTTATTAGCTACTACAAGACCAGTTTTACAATCAATTTTAGTCATTTTAATAGGACCAGAGCTCTTAATATAAATGATTCCTCTTTTATACTGAATAGTACCGCCTTTTTTGCTAAAATAAACAAACCCTGAATTTATACCCTCAATGTGCAAGCTTTTTAAGTCAATGCCACCAGAAGTAAAGGTATAATTAAAATCCATAATAGTAACTTCCTTTTTTAAAAGTATTATGCTTTAATATTATCTCATATAGTAAATAATGTCAATTAATTACTATGAATTTCATTGATTTTAAATAAAACTAACTATTTTTATAATAATTCCATTTTTTGGGAGGATTATTGTTATTTATATAGAATATATACATTAAATTAATGTAGGAGGTCTAATAAATGTGTCTTATTATGAATAGTAAAAAGAATGCACTGTTAATTAAAGTAGGAGGTGATTTTGACCTTGTATCTGCTAGTGTATTTAGAGAAAAGATTGATAAAAGCCTTGATGAAACAATGTGTAAACATTTACTAATTGATTTATCAAGAGTTAAGTTTATTGATAGTTCGGGTTTAGGAGTTATTTTAGGAAGATATAAAAAAATCAAGGGAAATAATGGAGTAATGGTTATTTATGGTGCAAATCCTGCTGTTGAAAAAATATTAGGAATATCAGGTATAGTACCGCTTATAAATGTATGTAGATCAGAGGAAGAGGCGTGGAAAATTATAGATAAAACAGAAGTTAAGGAGGTATAAAAATGGAAAATATAGTCAATAATAGAATTAAGCTGGAATTGTTAAGTAAAGGTGAGAATGTTTCTCTTGCTAGAATAACGATTGCGGCTTTTGTTTCACAGTTAAATTTAACATTAAATGATTTAGAAGAAATAAAAGTAGCTGTTTCGGAAGCTGTATCAAATTCGATTATTCATGGATACCAAAATGAAACTGATAAGTTTATAACCATAATTGGAACACTTTATACTGATAAGGTAGAAATAGAAGTTGCTGATAACGGCATTGGAATTCCTAATATTAAGATTGCAATGGAGCCAACATTTTCCACTGATCCAGAGAGAATGGGGCTTGGTTTTGTTTTTATGCAATCGTTTATGGACGAAGTACGAGTAGAATCAAAAGTTGATTATGGTACAAAAGTAATTTTATCAAAAAAAATAAACAGCACGAAGGAAAATATAGCTGTTTCATAAAAAGGAGAAAAAATGAATGTACGATTGTCTGAAATGAATCTACCAAGATTTCCTTTGCTAAACGATGAGGAAATGACAGATTTATTAATAAAATCTCAAAAGGGTGAATCATCAGCTAGAGAAAGGTTAGTGAATTGTAACCTTAGATTAGTATTTAATTTGGTGCAAAGATTTTCTACTAGGGGATATGAATTAGAAGACCTTTTTCAAATTGGAACAATTGGTCTAATAAAGGCAATTGATAAATTTGATTTATCATATGAGGTTAAATTTTCCACTTATGCAGTTCCCATGATTATTGGGGAAATAAGAAGATTCTTGCGTGATGATAGTCCTATTAAGGTCAGTAGATCTTTGAAAGAAAATGCTTATCGTATTAACAAAGCTAGGGATTCTTTAACTAAAAGCTTGGGAAGGGAACCCAATTTACAAGAAATAGCTGATTACTCCGAAATACCTATGGAAGATATCATTAATAGTTTAGAAGCAACTCAACCATTAAGTTCAATTAATGATACTCTTTATCAGGATGATGGGGATCCTATTTGTATTATTGATCAATTAAGTGATGAAAGAGAAGATAATGCTTGGTTTGAGAAGATAGCGCTTAGAGACATTCTTGCAAGATTATCAGCAAAAGAACGCGAAATAATTTTAATGCGATTTTTTTATGATAAAACTCAAACAGAAGTAGCTCGTAGTATTGGTTTATCTCAAGTACAAGTTTCAAGGATAGAAAGACAGGCTTTGAAGAAAGTCAAAAATTTGACCGATAGCTAAGCAAACATGGTTAAACATGATCTAATAAAGCGACAACAATATAGTTAGTTTTATATTAAATAAACAGAATTACAAAATCCTGTTTATTTTTTTTTCTTAATGTAAAAGCTAATGAAAGCAGACGATATATTGTATATCATTACTTTACTATAAATGGTGGTGAAACAATAGCTTGGGTAATGTAACTAATGGGATGACGGAAGAAAAAATATGGAAAAAAGTAAAGCAAAGGGAAAAAATAATGTCACGTAGTACTTTATTAAGTAATCTTCAAATGTCAGAATATCAGAATGAACTTCAAAAAGAGCATCAAAAAGCTCTTTATTGGGAAACAAAAGCTTCTGGGGAGGAAAAAATACGTTTTACTAATCTTCGCAATGAGATTGAGATACAACAAATGCTGCTTGTAAAACCAAAGCAAGAGGCTTATAAAGCTATTGCTAACAGATTAGCTCCTAAACAAACAGTTGTAAAAAATACGATTATGGCTTTTATATTTGGAGGAATAATATGTACTATTGGGCAGATAATCAATAATCTATTTCTGCAAGGAGGATTAGCAGTTAAAGAAGCAGCAACTAGTACTTCAGTTATTATGATATCTTTAAGTGCTTTTTTAACAGGTCTTGGTTATTATGATGAATTAGGTAAAATTGCCGGAGCAGGTACGATTGTTCCTATTACTGGTTTTGCAAACTCAATTGTATCATCAGCAATGGAATTTAAAAGGGAGGGCTATATATACGGCGTGGGGGCACGTATTTTTACAGTTGCAGGACCGGTAATTGTATACGGTACTTCGGTTTCTATTGTGATTGGGTTAATATATTACTTTATAAAGTAGGTTAAAATTATGGCGCAAAAGAAATTAGGAAAACAAACCTTTAAATTTTCTTCAAATCCAATAATATCTTCTGAAGCCGCTGTTGTTGGTCCAATGGAAGGGAAAGGACCATTGGGGGAAAAGTATGATATGGTTTTGGACAATACCTTTGCGGGTGAAAATACTTGGGAAAAGGCTGAACAAAAAATGATGCAGTATTCTATGGAATTGGCATTGGAAAAAAAAGGGTTTTTACCTTCTGATCTTGATATATATTTAGCCGGTGATTTATTAAATCAAATTATTAGTGCCAATTTTACTGCCAGATTTCTTAACACACCATTTTTAGGTCTATATGGAGCCTGCTCCACTTTGATTGAAGGGCTGTGTGTTGCCGGTATTCTTCTTGATGGTGGCTTTGTTGACCGTATTGGGGTATCAGCAAGTAGTCATCACAATACAGCGGAAAGACAGTATCGTTATCCAACTGAGCAAGGAACCCAACGACCGATGACCGCTCAATGGACTGTTACAGGAAGTGGATCTTTTGTAGTGGAAAATAGTGGAAGTGGAGTTATACTAACACATGCTACGATTGGAAAAATTAATGATATGGGTATCAGTAATGCTAATGACATGGGTTCAGCCATGGCACCAGCAGCTTTTGATACAATAAAGGCTCATTTGCAGGACACAGGTAGAAAACCAGATGATTATGATTTAATTGTCACAGGCGATCTAGGTCTTTTAGGAAGCAATGTACTTAAAGAAATGATGAGACGTGAAAAAATATCCGTAGATAATATTACTGATTGTGGTACATTAGTATATAGTTCAAATCAGGATAGTCATTCTGGTGGGAGTGGATGTGGTTGTTCTGCAATAGTATTATCATCGCATTTTATGGGGAAATTACTAGCAGGTGAATATAAAAAAATTTTTTTTGTGGGAACAGGGGCACTTTTAAGTCCCATTACTTCCTTTCAGGGAGAGAGTATTCCCTCTATTGCTCATGGTATAGTGCTAGAATACATGGGAGGGAGACAATAAAGTGGAATTATTAAAAGCTTTTATATTGGGTGGATTTATATGTTTAATTGGTCAACTTTTAATGGATTTAACACCTTTTAATGTTACGCCAGGGCACATTTTAGTAGGTTATGTTACATGTGGTGCAATTTTAAGTGGTTTAGGACTTTATCAACCATTAATTGATTGGGGGGGAGCTGGAGCTGCTATACCTTTATCAGGTTTTGGACATTCATTGGCTCAGGGGGCAATTGAGGGTGCTAAAACAAAAGGATTATTAGGAGTAATAGGGGGAGGACTGGAGGCTACAGCTGTTGGAATAGCGACAGCAATTGGGTTAGGACTTGTAGTAGCTAGTTTATTTAAACCTAAAGGGTAGGAGTATTAGTATGAATAAAGAAGGTTTAATTAATAAGAAAAGGGTAATACTGGTAACTGACGGAGATATTTTTGCTAAAAATGCTGTAGAGGAAGCAACACGTAATATAGGTGGAAGATGTATTTCTGCTTCAGCGGGAAATCCAACACCAATAAGTGGTGAAAAAATTATTGAATATATAAAGGAAACCCCATATGATCCTGTAGTAGTGATGGTTGATGATAGAGGATCAACTAAAAAAGGTAAAGGTGAAACAATTATAGAATTTATTGCAAAGCATCCAGATGTAATATTAATGGGAGTTGTTGCAGTTGCTTCAAATACTGATAATAAGGAAGGAGCTTATATAGATTACTCAATTACAAATGAAAAGCAGCTTCTTCATTGTCAGGTCAATAAATGGGGAGAACCTGTTTCTAATGAACCTATTATTAAGGGGGATACAGTTAACGTATTAAATGAACTTAAAAATAAAGTGCCTTTAGTAGTAGGAGTTGGAGATCTAGGCAAAATGGGTGAAAATGATGATCCTAAATATGGTGCACAAATAACAACTATGGCTTTGCAAACTATTTTGGATAATTGGAAAGGTTTACGGTAAGGGGGAATTTACTTGTCATTAAAAATAGGCATGCCCAGAGCACTTTTGTATCACACATATTTCCCTTTGTGGAATACTTTTTTTGAAAGCTTAGGAACCGAGGTAATTATTTCACCTCAAACAAACAAATTGATGCTTGACGAGGGCTTGAAAAATGTAGTTGATGAAACTTGTTTACCTGTGAAAATATTTTTTGGTCATGTCGCTTATCTCAGTGAATTAGGGGTAGACCTATTATTTGTGCCAAGAATAGTAAGTATAGAAAAGAAAGCTTATATTTGTCCCAAATTCATGGGATTGCCTGATATGCTGATAGCAAGTAAAATTAGGATTCCTCCTCTAATTCAGCCTACAATAAACAATGTTAAAAATAATAATTTAAGTAAATTTCTTAAAGAATGTACAAGTCAAATTACTAGTAATAAATTAAAAATATGGAAAGCTTGGCAAGAGGCATGGCAGGAACAAATAAGGCATGAACAGAATTTAATCAAAAATCATAGTTGCAAGAATACAGATAACAATGATTTTACAATACTTATAATAGGACACGATTATAATATTTATGATACATATGTAAATATGGATATGATAGAAAAACTAAAAAAGATGGGTTGTAATGTAGT
>JAQUGH010000009.1:16237-22164 GCA_028684195.1 Clostridia bacterium
ATAGTTGCAAGAATACAGATAACAATGATTTTACAATACTTATAATAGGACACGATTATAATATTTATGATACATATGTAAATATGGATATGATAGAAAAACTAAAAAAGATGGGTTGTAATGTAGTTACGCCGACACAGATTAGTAAGCAGGAAAGAGACAAGCAGTTAAGGAAATTACCACGCTCTATATTTTGGACTTATGGCAGAGATTTATTAGGTGCATTATTAAATTTTGTTGAACGTCCCGGTAATAAAGGTGTTATAATTCTTAGTTCGTTTGGTTGTGGTGTAGATTCTTTTATTGATAATATGATAGTAAGGAGACTTACTCAGTATAAAATACCTTATTTAAATATTACTTTAGACGAACATACAGGAGATGGAGGACTTGTCACAAGAATAGAGGCTTTTGTAGATATTCTTAATTGGAGGGGTGGTTCACATAAAAGTTACGTTTCCTCACATGGGTAATACCTGGGTAGCTTTAAAAGGAATGTTGGAATATATAGGGCTTGAAGTTATCGTGCCACCAATTACGACAAAAAAAACATTAACCTTAGGTGTGCAAAATTCTCCTGAGTTTGCTTGTCTTCCGTTGAAAATTAATATTGGTAATTTTATTGAGGCAAAAGAGCTTGGAGCAGAAGCTTTTGTAATGGCTGGTGGAACAGGACCTTGTCGTTTTGGTCTTTATGCTCAGTTAGAAAAAGAGATATTACTTGATTTGGGCTATGATTATAAGTCACTTGTCATTGAACCTCCAGAATCGGGATATTGGCAGTTTATTAAGCGGGTTAAAGATGTAGTAGGGAATGTATCATGGTGGAGAATTATGAAGGGTGTTCATTTAGGTTATAAAAAAGCCATTGCGATTGACAATTTGGAGAAGGTTGTTCAAGAAATTAGACCAAGAGAGTTTGAAAAGGGTACTGCGGATAGGATCTTTGAATATGCTCTGCTAACTATAGATGGTGCAAAAAATGTAGATGATCTTCAGGAAGTACATACCTTAGCCATGGAAAAATTACTGCATATACCAAAAGATGAATTTGCTGATGTGATAAGAATAGGTCTTGTTGGTGAAATATATACTCTTTTAGAACCATTTGCCAATATGAATATAGAAAAAAAATTAGGGTGCTTGGGTGCACATGTTACAAGGTCTATGTATTTAAGCGATTGGGTGGGGGAGCATCTTCTTTCTTCAGTTATTTTTAAAAGAAACCATATTAACTTTAAAGAATATGCTAAACCATTTATGAATCATTTTGTTGGTGGACACGCCTTAGAAAGTATTGGGGCAAGCGTTGCTTTTGCTAAAGAAGGATATGATGGAATTATTCAGGTTGCTCCACTTACATGTATGCCGGAAATTGTCGCTCATAATATATTTCCACGTGTTACCGAAAAGTATGAAATTCCTGTTATTAACATTTATGTTGATGAACAAACAGGAGAGGAAGGATTAAATACTAGATTGGAAGCATTTGTGGATCTATTAAAAGCTAAGAAAACTGCCTTGACTGGAAAAAACCATTATGATACAATCGGATAAGTTGTAGATTGGATAAGAACGACTAAGGTTTCCTTAGTTGTTCTTATTTATATAAAGTGAGAGGAATGATTTTATGAAATTACATGGAACAATGACAATAAACCAACAAGGACACCTTTCTATTGGTGACTGTGATACAGTTGCATTAGCAAAAGAATTTGGGACACCTCTTTATGTAATGGATGAGGAACATATTAGGTCAATTTGTCAGGATTATTATAAGTCATTTATGGTCAATCACCCCAATTGCGAAGTTATTTATGCTAGTAAAGCATTTTTAAATAAAGCAATGCTTCGAATAATTGCGCAAGAAAAATTAGGATTAGATGTAGTATCAGGTGGCGAGCTTTATACAGCTATTCAAGCAAAATTCCCTTCCGAAAAGATTTATTTTCATGGGAATAATAAATCGCCAGAGGAGATAGAATATGCCCTTGCTTGTAAAATTGGGAGATTTGTTGTGGATAATGTCCATGAACTAGAGCTTTTAAACAACCTTTGTAAAGAACGAAAAATGATTGCCAATATTTTGTTAAGAATACAACCTGGTATTGAAGCTCATACACATGAATATATTCGTACAGGTCAAATTGATTCAAAATTTGGTATGTCAATAGCCACAGGACAAGCTATGGAAATTGTAAAAATGGCTTTATCCTTAGATAATATTCAACTTAAAGGGCTTCATTGTCATATAGGTTCACAGATATTTGAAATTGATTCTTTTCGTCATGCTGCTGAAGTAATGGTGAATTTTATAAAAGAAATAAAAACTGAGACTGGTAAGGTTTTAGAGGAATTAAATTTAGGCGGAGGTTTTGGAATTTATTATAGTGAGGGTGATGTCCCTGCCCCAATTAATTTGTTTTCAGACATTATTATGAGTACTGTTAATAATATTGCAAAAGAAAACGATATTAATCCTCCTAAAATCATTGTTGAGCCAGGACGTTCTATAGTAGGTACTGCTGGAACAACGCTTTATCAAGTTGGTTCAATAAAAAACATACCAGGTATTCGCACCTACGTTGCTGTTAATGGAGGAATGGGAGACAATCCACGTCCTGCTATGTATAAAGCCAAGTATGAAGCTACTCTTGCTAATAAGATGAAAGAAGAAAATTTTGACACAGTTACAATTACAGGAAAGTGTTGTGAATCTGGTGATATGTTAATATGGGATGTAACACTGCCTAAAGTGGAAAGCGGCGATATATTGGCTGTTTCTAGCACAGGAGCATATAATTATTCTATGTCAAGTAATTACAATCGTTTACCTAGACCGGCAGTAGTTTTAGTTAATAAAGGAAATGCTGATATTATTGTAAAAAGGGAGACATATGATGATCTTGTTAGAAATGATCTAATACCGGAACGCTTGAAATAAAGGAGAATGATGATGTTTCAACTACCTACAATAGATGAGATCATAATACTACTGCCGACTATATTATTGGCATTAAGTATTCATGAGTTTTCACACGGATATGTAGCTTATAAATTAGGTGATCCAACGCCTGAACATCAGGGACGTCTCACCTTAAATCCCTTAGCACATCTTGATCCTGTTGGAACATTGCTGTTGGTTTTTGCTCATTTTGGTTGGGCTAAGCCTGTGATGGTAAATCCCATGAACTTTAAAGGGGATAAACAAAGAGGGATGCTTTATGTAGCACTGGCAGGACCTGTATCCAATATTATCCTTGCTTTAATAGGAGCCATATTGTACAATTTTGTTTATGGTTATGAATATTGGGATGAAATGGTACGCTATTTTGTTATTATAAATGTAAACTTAGCAGTATTTAATTTAATTCCGGTACCACCACTTGATGGCTCGAAAATATTAGCAGGTTTATTGCCACGTGATATGCAGGGTATTATTTATAAGTTAGAAATGTATGGTCCGATCATACTTATTCTTTTATTTGTTACTAATCTGATTGATATAATATTAGTGCCTATGTCGAGCACTTTATTACATGTTATTGTGTCAATAAGTAGTTTTATTGTTGGCTTTTTTTAGGGGGAAATGTTGATGAATAAAAAAGGTACTATTTTTAGTGGAATGAGACCAACAGGTAGGTTACATATTGGTCATTTAAGCGTCTTAGAAAATTGGGTTGCATTACAAGAGGAATATAATTGTTTTTTTGGAATAGTTGATTGGCATGCACTTACTACTGCTTTTGATAATACGGATCAAATCAAACATAATATTGAAATGATGTTGTTGGATTGGCTTAGTGCTGGACTTGATCCTGAAAAAGGTTCAATATTTATACAATCCGATATTAAGGAGCATGGTGAATTAGAATTACTGTTATCTATGATTACACCTTTATCTTGGTTAGAAAGAGTACCTACTTACAAGGATCAACTTATTCAACTAGGAAATCAAGGTAAGGATATATCAACATATGGATTTTTGGGTTATCCACTTTTAATGGCAGCTGATATTCTTGTATATAGGACTGATACGGTTCCGGTTGGAGAGGATCAATTGCCCCATTTAGAATTTTGTAGAGAGATTGCCAGACGTTTTAATTATTTATATAAATGTGATGTTTTTCCCGAACCCCAAGCGAAGCTTGCAAAAGTGAGTTTGTTACCAGGAATTGATGGTCGTAAGATGAGTAAAAGCTATGATAATGATATTCCATTAAGTGCAGCAACAGAAGAAGTGAAATCTAAGGTACAGATGATGGTGACAGACCCTGCTAGAATTAAAAAAACCGATCCAGGTCATCCTGAAGTTTGTACAGTTTATAAATATCACAGTATCTATAGTGCAGATAATATTGAAGAGCTTTGTTCTGATTGCAGAAAAGGTAATATTGGTTGTGTACAGTGTAAAAAAAGGCTTGCTAAGATTATTGATGAACAGTTATCCCCTATCAGGGAAAAACGTATTTATTATGAAAACAAGCCGAAATTATTAAAGGAAATACTGGAAAACGGTGCTCAAAAGGCACGTAAAGAAGCACAACTAACTATGGCTTTAGTAAAAAGTGCTATGAAAATATAAAGTGGTGATGAAGATATGTCCTATAACGTTAAATTACCTGCTTTTGAAGGTCCTATGGATCTTCTTTTGCACTTGATTGGGAAAAATGAAATTGACATATATAACATACCTATTGCTATCATTACACAACAGTATATGGATTACTTGAAAATTGCAGGTGAATTTGATTTGGATATAACCAGTGATTTTCTTGTTATGGCTTGTACTCTTTTATCCATTAAAGCAAGAATGCTATTGCCAAAAAAACTTGTTGAAATTGATATGGAGGAAGAAAATGATCCTAGACAGGAATTGGTTGAAAGAATTCTTGAGTACAAAGAATATAAGGAACGAGCCGGTACTTTTAAAGAAATGGAATTGCAGCAAGCAAAGTGCTTTTCCAGAGAAACTAATGATCTTCAACTTTTGAAAAAGTTTCCGCCTGCTAACCCGATAGGCTCTCTTGTTGTGGAAGATTTAATAGTTACTTTTAATAACATTTTAAAGAAAATGGAAAAAAGAAATTTAACTGTATCTCTTAGCAGAGAGGAAATAACAATACAAAATAAAATTGATTATATTTACTTTTCATTAATGGACAAACCTAATGGAACTTCTTTTCTTAAGCTTTTCTCTGATAAAGCAGATAAAGCAGAAATAATAGTCACTTTTTTAGCACTATTAGAATTAATTAGACGTGGAATAATTATTTTTGAACAAAATTGTTTGTTTGAAGATATTTATATATTTCTTAATCAAATAACAGAAGGGGACAAAGAAAATGCCTACTCTTTTTCCTGATGATACTAAAAATATTATTGAAGCCTTATTATTTGTTTCCAACGAACCGCTTTCTGCTAAAATGCTTGCTGATATAATAGGACGTTCACAAGAGGATATTGTTTTATTATTAAAAGATATTAAAGCTGATTGTGAAAGAGAAATGAGAGGATTTTGTCTAATTGAGATTGCAGGAGGGTATTCTTTTGTAACAAGACCGGAGTACGCTTCATATGTAGAAAAATTAGTAAAGCCTCGGCTGAATACTCTTACCCAAGCGGCTTTAGAAACCTTGACCATTATTGCTTATAAACAACCCATTACTAGAAGTGAAATTGACGAAATTCGTGGTGTTAAAAGTGATAGTGCGGTGAGTACCATCTTGGAACGTCTATTGATATATGAAGTTGGACGTAAGGACGGTTCGGGAAGACCTATACTTTATGGGACTACGCCAGCATTTCTGAAATATTTTGGTCTGAAAAATATAAAAGAATTACCAACATTTAATGCTCATAATATAACAAAAGACGCCTGAAACTCAGGCGTCTTTTTATTACCCGGGGACAGGTACCTGTCCCCG
>JAQUGH010000009.1:22264-33664 GCA_028684195.1 Clostridia bacterium
AATAGATTCTTCAAACATTTCTATAAAGGATAAAGTGCTTTTTTTTGTATTATCCCAAGGCGTAAACCACAAAGAATGTTCCATATTAAATAAATTTGCGTTTTTATTTAGGTTTACGAGATAAGTTGTCTTTAATAAAATTTTATATAAGAAAGATTCTATTGTAATTATATTATTTATGGAATTGGATATTTGTTTTTCACTTATTTTTTCTTTAAAAATGTCATATATAATATTTTTATACATCCTACTGACTGCTGACATTTCAGACTTAGAGACATTAATTAATTGTTTTGGATTTAAATTATATAGCTTTATTTTTATCATTTCATCAAACAATAAAATATCAATTATATATTCAAATTTATAATGATAGTATCTGTATTTAAATGAGGATAGTTTGTCATGCTTTTCAAAGCCAGCTTTGTAATAGATGTAAGGGTGAGTTGTACTATCAAGTGCATAGTGAGAAACATAACCACATAAATAAGCAACAAGTAGATTTCTATCGTTTTCTTCTTGCTTCATAATATAGTTCATGGCATTTTTAATAAATATGCTTAAACTTATTTTATGCAATTTTTGTCCAAAATTACTTTCCCAAGGTAATATATTGCAAAAATACAATATATCTGCTCCTTGAGTACCAAGATTGAAAGCTTGTCGATGATTTATAAGTAATCCTTTTAATCCTTGATTTTTTAAGCATTGAAGCATTTGATCACCACAAATATAGTGTGTAAGAATAGCAGGCACAATTCTCATGTCCTTTCAGCAATGGGACTTACTTAATATATGATGAATCAAATTCTCGATAATTATAACTAAAAGTTGTAATTACTTAGTTTACACAAAATTTAGATATTGATTTTCTGTTCATATGGTAATACTAAGATATGGCAAATAATTATTGGAGGGGATCTTATGCTTAAAGCAATAATAATACTTTTTATTATCATTGGCATAAGTTTTTTACCACTTAAAATATATTTTAGATTCTATAAAAAACCAAATGAAGTAACCTTAGATATTTTAATTAAAGTATGGGTTTTTCCTTTTAAAATGAAGTTGAATAATGTAGTATCAAAAACATTTTGGGCTCTTTCAAAAGATGGATTTTGGAAAAGGAAAGCACCAAATGACTTAAAAGCTAACGAAATACCGTGGAAAAGATTGATTTTACGTTTGTTAATAGTGCATGATGTATTTGATTCTATAATCTCTAGAATAACAAATACTTTAGATGCAATAGGGAAAAAAATTAGAATAAAAAAATTAAATATATCTACTGCAATAGCTCTACAAGATGCAACATATACAGGAATAGCAATTGGTTTGCTTTGGTGCGTATGGGGAATTACATATAATAAATTAGAACAATTTTTTGATATGTCAAAGGTAAAAAACAAGGTAAAAATAACTCCTGTATACGATAAGCAATATTTACTTACTATTGATGTTTCTTGTATATTTGAGTTGGCATTAGGTCATATTATTATCATAGTTTATTATTTATTTATTAACGCTCGAAAAATACGTATTTTGCTAAGGAGGGTCAGCAATTGAGTGAACATCCTATTGAAGGACTTATGAAAACAGCAATGGAAAGTATAAAAGAAATGGTAGATGTTAATACAGTTGTAGGTGATGCAGTAGAAACACCTGATGGAACAGTTATTATTCCAATTTCTCGTGTTGGTTGTGGCTTTGCCGCAGGAGGTAGTGAGTTTAATGGTAATGGGAAATATAATGATGAAAAAAGTGAAGAATCGTCTTTACCCTTTGGAGGAGGTAGTGGTGCTGGGATGTCTGTACAACCAGTGGGGTTTTTAGTGGTAGGTAATGGACAAGTTAGATTAATGCCTGTAAATGGCAAAAATGCTTTTTTGGAAAGACTTGTAGATATGGCACCACAAGTTTTTGATAACCTTGAGAGTCTTATTAAGAAAAGGTGTCATAATAAATCCTCTTCTATTAAAAATACTGTAGGTGCTGAGTATGTTGGAACAATTAAAGAAGAAAAATAAATAAATATATTTATTTTAGAAAGCAGAGTGTTTTAGTATAAAACACTCTGCTTTTTATTTGTTCTATTATCTTTATTTTAAAAACCAATTATTGTAACTTTATAAATTTATTGAAATTAAGACGAGGTGTTCTAAATCTAATTATAATTTCATAAATTTAAAAGAAGTAAACATGCTTAATAAGTGCAATGAGGTATATATGATAAATTTCATTTGGTTCATTATGATTATATCAGGAATCATATTAGCTGTAGTTACCGGTAAACCGGAAGTCATTACTGAATCTTCATTTCAAGCCGCAAGTGCAGGTGTAAAATATTCTCTTGAGCTAATAGGTGTCATGAGCTTTTGGTTAGGAATAATGAAAGTTGCTGAAGAAGCAGGGCTTGTTCAAATTCTTGCTAAAATTCTTAAGCCATTTTTGAAATTATTTTTTCCATCAATACCTCCAGATCATCCTGCTATGGGTTCAATACTGATGAATTTTAGTGCAAATCTTCTGGGATTGGGAAATGCAGCAACTCCTTTTGGCTTAAAAGCAATGCAAGAATTGCAAGAAATCAACCTTAAAAAAGATGAAGCCAGTAGTGCTATGTGTACGTTCCTTGCTATTAATACTGCGGGAATTACAATATTACCGGCAACAATCATTAGTATTAGAATTTCTGCCGGTTCAGCCAATCCCACAGAAATAGTAGGCACAACCCTTTTTGCTACTATGATTGGGATGACTGTGGCTTTGATTGTAGACGGAATAATGAGACGTATCTATAGGTAACAAGGAGTTGATTTAATGACTAAAATAATATATGAATTATCAAGATGGGCTATTCCGAGTATTCTTTTTTTTGTACTTTTTTATGCCACTTTACGTGGCGTTAAAGTATATGACTGCTTTATAAAAGGAGCAGAAGAGGGGTTCGGATTAGCGATAAAAATAATACCATATCTTGTTGCTATGATGATAGCTGTGAGTATCTTCAGACAAGCGGGTGTTATTAATCTTATTTATAAATATTTTGGAACAGTATTTAGTTATTTTAATATACCACCAGATATACTTCCCCTTGCGATTATGCGTCCTTTTTCGGGTGGAGCAGCTCTAGGTATCTCTACTGATTTGATTAATACATATGGGGCGGATTCATACATAGGACGTTTAGCTTCAACTATGCAAGGAAGTACCGATACCACATTTTTTGTTCTTACAGTATATTTTGGTTCCGTTGGAATAAGCAAATATCGATATTCTTTAGGAGTTGGACTTTTAGCTGACTTGACAACTTTTATTGCCTCAATATACATCGTGAGCAGGGTTTTTTTATAAAATGGCGAATTGAAGAATTGTATATAGTAAAAAATATTAAACGTTAAGTAATAGTATTGTGTGGTGATTAAACTGGAGAGATTGCAAAAATATATGGCACGATCAGGAGTAACATCACGACGTAAGGCGGAGGAACTGATAAAGAAGGGACTTGTTAGGGTTAATGGCACTATAATTACGGAAATGGGTGTCAAAGTTAATCCTCTAGAAGATGAAATAGATGTAGCTGGTAAAAAAATATTACCTGAAGAAAAAAAAGTGTATGTTCTTTTAAATAAACCTCTTGGAGTAGTTACAACAATGAATGATCCTCAAGGTAGAAAAATAGTAACGGATTTATTAAAGGATATAAAGGAACGTATATATCCAATAGGTAGATTAGATTACAACACAGAAGGATTACTTTTGTTAACCAATGATGGTGAATTAGCATATCATTTGACGCACCCTCGTTTTGAAATTAATAAAACATATTTTGCGAAGGTTAATGGATATGTAACAGAGCTAGCCTTAAAAGAGCTACGCCAAGGTGTTATGTTAGCTGATGGACTTACAAAGTTGGCTTTTGTGAAGCTTTTAAAAAGAACTGCTAAAGAATCATCATTGGAAATCACCATACAGGAAGGTCGCAATAGACAAGTTCGCAGAATGTGTGAAAAGGTTGGACATGCTGTAAGTTATTTAAAAAGAATTCGATTGGGCTTTTTAGAATTAGAGGATCTCCAAGTTGGACAGTACAGATGTTTAAAAGATTTCGAAGTTAAGAAATTAAAAATTGATTGTAAGCTTACAAAGTAAAACTTATTCAATTCAAAGACTTCAACTTTAACCGTTTAGATAAAGTGGTTAGTATGGTGAAAATACGGTTATTATAAAAACATAAATTTATTGTTGAATTGAGTAGGTATATACAATTGATGAATACAATTGAAAAGTCATTGGATTTCGTACAAAAAGCAATATTCAAAGGTATAATTATTACCTTTTTGATACTTGTAATTTCACAAATTATATTACTGATTCCGGGTATGGGGATACATCTCAATACAGCCCTTCGTATTGAAGGTGAACCGCTCAAGGATGAAATGCTCTTATCTCAAGCAGGAAATATATCGCCAACGCCATGGACAAGTTTAACACTAAAACTTATGGATTATGCAAGCAGACCAGATGTAGAAATTAGAGTGAATGGAAAAGACACAGGAAACTTTTTGAGAAATACAATAAGCTTATCAGTAAATAATCGTGATATTATCACTATCTTTAATCCTAAAGAAAACCTTCCTGTCAAAATCATAGTGAGTAATAAGACATCAAATATCTTATCCCCTGAATTAAATGCTAAAACTGAAGGCTCGGGACGGTTATATTTTGATACTGTAGTTATTAAATAGTTGATATTGTTACTTGTTTATAATAGAATTCAAGCTAGCGAAAGAAAAATAAGGATGGAATGATTTAATATGATATATGGAACCAAGAAAATTGCAACGGCTGCTATTAAAATAGCTATGTCGGAAAGCAGAGAAGAAGAAACTAAACTAAAAAATGAATTTAAAGATATGGGAATAAGAACTGTAGCTGTAGATATAGGTGGGGAATATATTACTTCGATAAAAAAAATTGTGGAACGAGCGATTGTGGCTTCTAAAAGAGAAAATGTTATTAAAGATAATCATTTTGATGAGGGTGCTGTTGCAGGAGCCACTCATGAAGCACTTTCGCAGATTATTCCTAAAGCCTTGGGACTTAATGTAGGCGGGAAAATAGGGATTGCTCGTCAAAATGACAATATTAGTGTAGCTATTTTTTTAGGTATAGGCTTATTACATCTTGATGAAATTGCGATTGGTTTAAGTCATAGGGTATCTCCTTACTCAGAAACATAATGGGAATAACAAACTCCTAATGAACATAGGGGGATTGTTTTACTTTATCACCGAAACCAGCAGTTTAAAAATATCAATGTTAGTTTTGTTTTTGCATTTATTATGATAGAATGATAATGGTTCTATCATAATATAATTACGAAAGGTTGATGTTTTATACAAATTACAATTGATGGGCCGGCAGGTGCGGGTAAGAGTACTATTGCGAAAATAATAGCTGATAAGCTTGAATATTTGTATATTGATACTGGAGCTATGTACAGAGTAATTACATATTTAGCATTAAGTAAAAAATTATCCCTTGAAAATGAAAAAGGGCTTCTTGAAATTATTCCTTCGACAAAAATTGATTTTGTCCGAAAAATTAAGGGAGAACAGGATGTTTATTGTAATGAAACAAATGTAACAAAGGAAATTCGTTCTCCCTTGATAAGCCAAGGTGTTTCTAAAGTTGCCATGTATCCTAATGTTCGTTGTGAATTAGTAAAAATACAACGAGCTTTAGCACGAGATAAGAATGTAGTAATGGATGGGAGAGATACAGGCACGGTTGTATTGCCTAATGCAGAATGTAAAATATTTTTAACAGCCTCTTTGGACGAGCGGGCTAAGAGAAGATATCTTGAGTTAAAAGGGAAAGGCTATAGCAATAATCTTGAATCTATCAAGAAAGATATAGCTGAAAGAGATTATCTTGATAAAAACAGATCCACTAGTCCATTGACTCCGGCACATGATGCTGTGATAATTGATACTACCAGTTTAAGCTTGAATGAAGTAATTAAGAAAATATTAAAAATACATACTTTAATAATGGAAGAGGCATAATTATGTTTTACTCATTTATAAGAAATGCGTGTTATTTATATTTGAAGGTGTTTAATAAATTTATAATAAAAGGGCAGGATAATGTTCCAAAGGATAATTCTGTGGTACTTGTAGCTAATCACGTCTCCTTGTGGGATCCTGTTATTTTAGCTTGTTCAGTTGAACGAGTGGTTCATTTCATGGCGAAGGAAGAGCTTTTTAGAGTACCGATTTTAGGGAGGATAATTAGAAACCTTAATGCGTTTCCTATAAAACGTGGAAAACCCGATAGAGGTGCCCTGCGTAATGCGTCTGAGTTACTGAAAAAAGGTAATGCTTTAGGTTTATTCCCAGAGGGAACAAGAAGCAGAAATGGTGAGTTGCGTTCTTTTCAACCCGGAGCCGCTCTTTTTGCTTTAAGATCGAATGCACCTATAGTTCCAATGGCATTAATAGGTACAAAGTCCACGTTTCCTATGTCTTTAAGAGGTAAAATTACCGTTAACATTGGGAGACCACTTGTATATCCTCATTTATATGGAAAAAAAATATCCACTGCAGATTTAGAAAGAGTTACTGATGATATTATAGAAAGCATAACCTGGTTAATGAAGGATGTGTAAAAGTCTTTGAAGATTATCGTGGCAGAACATGCAGGATTTTGTTTTGGCGTTAAAAGGGCTGTGTTGATGGCTGAAGAAGCTTTACAAAAAGAAGCTGTAACTTCCTTAGGTTCGTTAATTCATAATAAACAAGAAGTCAATCGTTTAAAAGAACTCGGTTTAAATGATGATCTTGAGGATCTACAGAATAATTCTGTCTTGATAAGATCACATGGAATTGATCCTGAAGGTTATAATAAACTTAAACAACAAGGAAATAAAATAATTGATGCTACATGCCCTAATGTGCGAAAAGCCCAAATTTTAGCCAAAGAAGCCTATGAACAGGGTTCCCAAGTAATTATATTAGGTAATAAGGATCACGTAGAGGTTGAAGGAATTAGAGCTTGGACCAATAATAAGGCTATTGTTGTAGCTTCTGTTTCCGAGTTAAGATCTATAAACTTACGGGATAAAGTAGCGGTCTTGGCTCAAACGACTGAAAAAGAATGCAGATTTGCTGAAATAGTGGATTATTTAAAAGAAAAAGTTTTTGATTTGAAAGTTTTGTCAACAATTTGTTCGGCTACAAAAATACGTCAAGAAGCAACAAGGAGATTAGCACAAAAAGTTGATGTAATGCTTGTAATTGGTGGGAAACATAGTTCAAACACTAAAAAGCTTGCAGAAATCTCTAAAGCTTGCAATGTTAATACATATTTAATTGAGGAAGCAAAGGAAATACAAGCCTGCTGGTTTAAAAATAAATTAAATGTGGGAGTTACAGCTGGAGCTTCTACTCCTGACTGGATTATTAAGGAGGTCACTATACAAATGGAAGAAATTAAGAAAGAGATTAACAAAACAGATCATGAAGAAATTATCGTTCAAGAGCAAGAAGCAACAAAAATAACAGATGACGAAGTAACTGAATTACAAAATCAAATTGAGATTAAAAATTTACAACAAGGAGATATGGTAAAAGGTATTGTTGTAAAAATTTCTAATGAGGATATTCTTGTGGATGTTGGAGGTAAATCCGAAGGGATTATACCTGAAACTGAATTTATCAGTAAAAATATTAACTTACAAGAAACATTAAATATTGGTGATGAAATATTAGTTGAAGTGATAGATGAGGATAAAGACGGAAACATCATTTTATCACGCAAACAAGCATATTTTGATGAGCTACTAGAAAAATTAGAAGCTGCTAAAAATAGTGGAGAAATAATTGATGCACCAGTAATCGAAATAGTGAAGGGTGGCTTGCTTGTTGATGTTGGTGTTAGAGGTTTTGTTCCTGCGTCACAGGTAGAACGTTCCTTTGTGGAAGATTTCCAACAATATCTTGGTAAAAAATTGAGATTAAAGGTTACGGAAATTGATAAAGAAAAACAAAATGTTGTATTATCACAGCGAATCGTTTTAGAAGAGGAATATCAAAAACAAAAGGAAGCTTTATGGGAAGAAATTGAAGAAGGGCAAACGAGAAAGGGTGTCGTTAAAAGATTAACCAATTTTGGAGCTTTTGTTGATATAGGTGGGACAGATGGTCTTATTCATATCTCAGAATTAGGATGGGGAAAAGTAAATCACCCCTCCGAGGTACTGAAAGTGAATGATGAGATAGAGGTTTATGTTTTAAAAATTGATAAAGATAAGGAAAAGATATCACTTAGTCTCAAAGCATTATTAGGTGACCCTTTTGAGAATGCAATAAGCAAATTTGCTGTCAATAGCATAGTAAAGGGGAAGGTTGTACGCATCGTAACATTTGGTGCATTTGTAGAATTAGAACCTGGCGTAGAAGGACTTGTACATATATCTATGTTATCAGATAAGAGAATTAATAAGGTAGAAGAGGTTTTAAGTGAGGGACAAGAAATTGAAGTTAAGATAGTAGAAATTGATAAAAGCAAAAAGAGAATAGCCCTCAGCATAAAAGACATAAAGGATGATAAGGAAAAAGCAGATTTTAAAACATATCTTGATCAACATAAGCAAGAAGATAAGGTTACTATTGGTGATTTAATTAAGATAAATAAAAGTGCCCTCTTTAAAGATAGCACAGATAAATAGCTAGTAGGGATTTCTATTTTATTTTAGATTTGAGTTGATATGTATGAAGGAAATTAGGGAAAATAGGAAGCTAGATCATATTGAGCAGGCACTTAAATCTAAGGCAGGACCTCTTTCTCCTGGATGGGAAGATATCCATTTAGTTCATCAAGCGGTAGTCAATTCCAATATTGAAGACGTGAATACATCAATTACATTATTTGATAAAAAGTTAGCAGCACCCATTATAATTAATGCAATTACAGGCGGAGCGGAAGGACTTGAAAAAATAAATTGCTTACTTGCAGAAATTGCAAAGGAATTTGGCTTAGGAATGGCGGTAGGCTCACAAACTGCTGGAGTAATGAATATTAATCTTCAATCCACTTATAAAATTGCCAGAGAAAAAAACCCAACAGGTTTAATTTTTGCAAATGTTAGTGCTGATGTAAAACCAAAGCTTGCTTTAGATGCTATAGAAATGATTGAAGCAGATGCTTTACAGCTTCATCTAAATAGTGTTCAAGAACTCGCCATGAAAGAGGGAAATAGCAATTTCAGAGGTCTGGCAGAAAATATACAGAGCATATGTCAACGTGTATCTGTTCCTGTAATCGTTAAAGAGGTTGGTAACGGGATATCACAAGAAACAGCTAGAAAGCTTGCACAATTGGGAATTAGGGGAATAGATACAGGAGGAAGCGGCGGAACAAATTTTGCCTCTATTGAGCTTGCCAGATTTAATCAACAAAAGCTAGAGTTTTTAAAATGGTGGGGAATATCGTCTGCTATATCTTTAATAGAGACAACTAGCTTGGGGTTAGATACCTTGATATTTGCATCTGGTGGAATAACTCAAGCTACTCATGTTATGAAAGCTCTTTCTCTCGGTGCGGATGCAGTAGGAATAGCAGGTAGTATATTGGATATTTTGATTAATAAGGGTATGACTGAATTAAAAAATTATATTTCAAATATGCTATATGAGCTTAAAATTCTAATGTTGCTGACTGGTGCAAAAAACATTGATGAAATAAAAAAGCTACCCGTTGTCGTCACTGGCTTTACTCGTGAATGGTGCGAGCAAAGACATGTTGAGGTTAGTAAGTAGACAGTTGGTCAGTTGGAAAGGAAAACAATTGCAGAATGATTGCTAAACTATCGTTGAACCATCGTTAGAATAGAATCTTATATCATAATATATTTTGAAGTTATAGGTGATTTATCTCATCCGTAACTTTTTTTCTAACAATTACTACTAATAATTGCAGAGAAAAATATAAACAATACTCTTAGAGTTATTTTTAAGGAGGAATCATTTATATGTTCAAATTTCTAATTCCCGAAAAAAGAATAAATAATAAAGCAAACACATCTGTAATTGAAGAAGGCGTAAGTATAAGCCCCATGCCAGTTACAATGGATGAAACAGTAAAAATAGGCTATGAAGGTTTACTGGCTCAAAATGGCGCAACAAATATTTTTGCTCATGTTGGATATGGAAGCAGTAATTCATGGGATAATATTCAGGATATTTCTATGCGTAAAGAAAATAATATCTGGAATTGCGAAATAGTTCCCAATGATAGTAGATTGAACTTTTGCTTTCATGACGATGCAAATAATTGGGATAATAATAATGGCTACGATTGGAGTTTAACAATTCATAACGGGAAATCACAGTAATTGTACTAAGAACTACAATAATGGGGTGTCCAAGTAATAGATTTAAAAATTGGACACTCTAAATTTTTTATAGTAAATATATATTATTGAAACAATCTTGTAATATAAGCGGATATAACAAAAGAATAACATTGCAAAAAGTGACAATATAAGTATATAATAGACAAGGTAAACAATATAAACATGGCAGGGCAGAAAGCACGTTAATTAATCATTAAATTCTAATTTATATTGTTTTATATATATAAATATTATTATATTAATATTTATAAATTTACAAAAGGAGACGATAAAATTGAATTGGACAAAAAAAGTTAATAAAATGGTAGTGGCGATTGTCTTTGTGATGATGGTGATGCAGTGCATAACGTTAGCTGCTAGTAGTAATAGTGACAGGGATAATAGTAGTAGAGAAACAACTAAATCAAATATAACATCTGCAACAGCTTCAGCGGTTACAGAAACAGAAGTAGCAAAAACAGCTCCAATAGTTACAGAAGCAGAAACAGACACCGAAGCACCGACGGTGCCCCAAGGCATAAACGGAAGAATATCAAAAGGCACATATAAGATATTTTGGAGTGAGTCAAAGGATAACGTAAAAGTAACAGGCTATGAAGTGTACAAGGATGGAGAAAAAATAGCTACCACCACTAGAGCATACTACAGAGATGAAGCCATTTCTCCTAAAACTGCCTATGCTTATTATGTTAAAGCGTATGACGATGCAGGTAACATATCAGAAGCCAGTGAAACAATAATTGCCAATCAAGAGTACTACACAGGAGAAGATACAGAAGCACCGACAGTACCACAAGATATAAGAGGGAAAGAATTAGGAAGCACCTATAAGATATATTGGGAAGCTTCAAAAGACGACATAGGACTGAAAGAATATGAAATATACCAAGACGGAGAAAAAATAGCTACCACCAAGGAAACAAACTACATAGCAACAGAACTTTGCAGTGAAACAGCCTACGCTTTCTATGTCAAAGCAT
>JAQUGH010000091.1 GCA_028684195.1 Clostridia bacterium
CCTTGCAGAATGGGAAATTTCTAAAGGACTTGTCAGGGTTTGATCAAGACGGCAATAAAATCCCCTATAGTTTGGGACATTTCTTTATTGCTATAAACGTTGAGAATTTTATTGATGTAAATATTTTCAAGAAAATTGTTGGAAACATACTTAGGGAGCTTCGGTCTTCGGAGAAAATGCCTGGGGAAAAGAGGATCTATACTGCCGGAGAAAAAGAATATTTAGCGTGGCTTGAAAGAAAGGAAACCGGTATTCCCCTTGGGGTTGCGATACAAGAAGAAATATTACAGGTGAAAAAAGAGCAGGGACTGGATGCTTACACCTTTGACTTCGAATAATGAACCGAAGAAAAGTGAAGACTCCCACTTATAGAAGTGGGAGTCTTGGAATTGGATAAAAGAATTAACCGAAGCAAAGGAATCTCAATGGTTATTGCTAGTTATTCCTTTTTTATCTTCTAAAATTAGGTGAGCTTATTACCAAATCTCAACTAAATTCAGTAAATTACTTTGCTGTTATGCTATTATAGTATATCTCTTCAGGACAAATATCCTCACCTGTTATCCATTCTAAAGTTATATCACTCACTTTGTTCGCAACAGTACCGGGTACCACCCGATATATGTCGAATAATGTCAATTGGGTTCAAGAGAGAATGCTATTTCACAAAGGGCTTCAGTATCGCCCAAATTCTCATGTGAGTTAAAAGGATATTTCCGATATTCAAAGTTCTTTAGATAGTATCATAACATGATATAGAGGAAATGAACGAAAGTTACTTCGGAATATGTTCATATTTGGGCGCATTACCGAAATGAGTTTCGGTAATATGTAGTTAGTCGACAGAACGCGCAAAAACAAAAGACCCATTAGGGTCTCATTTGTGGGTCAGCTTTTTTCTAGAAGAACATTTTGTGTTATTTGAATGTTTAATCCTTCGAGGTTTTATTTCAGCAGGTTGATTACCCATGCCAAGACTAATAAGGTGAAGGAGAAATTGATTTGCACTTATTCCCTCGATTTTAGCAGTTTCGACTACTCTTCTATGGAGTGACTTGGGAATGCGAAGAGTAACACGACCATTATACTCTTCATTGCTGGATGGTTTAGGAATTGTCACATTATGTTCATAAGCTGCTTTTATCCATTCTTCTTTTGCAATCATAGCGTCCTCAATTGCTTCATCAATGGAATTGCCAGTTCCAATACAATAGCGGAGGTCAGGGAATTCAGCAATATATCCACCGTCATCTAAGTCTGGCTTTATGTTAAACGGATAATTCAGTCTAAGATAATATTCGATATTTTTTTCCATTTTGCTCACTCCTTATGTATATTTATAAACCCATGTTATCCAATAAATCCTGTACATTCTTAAGATAGATTGTTTTTACTTGCTGTCCATGTTTAACGATTCCAATAACGTAGGAGTCTTTGACATATGTATAGTGAGAACCTCTACATCGGAAATCAAATTCAAGTTGTGTAAGTAAGAGATGAATATCGTCAAAGTTAGCAGTTTTTGCATACTTTATTTTCTTTATTAGTTTATCCTTCTGGGACATATTTTCATCTCCTTTTATATATATTATAAGACGACACTATATATGATGTCAAACAATCTTTAGAATTTATCTGGGGGCGCGTTCCATCGACTAACAGCAAGTCTTCCCGCAAGGGTGCGGATAAGCGGGTTCAACGGAGGTAGAATTTGGGGAAGGGCTGAAGAAAGCCGCACCACATCCCTTCGCTAACCGAGTCGGCTTGTCCAAACCTAAGAAAAGAGCTTTCTAAGGTTTGGACAAGCCTGTAAGCTCAGGGACGTCGGGAAGACGCAGGACGTTAAATGAAAGTGTGACCAGTGCGAAATAAAAGCAATAAGTTGCATCTTGGGCTGTCTAAGCTGTAGAGACAATGTGAAAATTCTATTAGCCTAAAGTAGATGATTGCTAGGGTAAATGTACTACTATGATTAAATTAATTGAATTATTGTAAGCCTCGTCAAACGTGAATAGGGAAATAAGGCTGAAACCTTATAACCAAAAGGTGTAAGTTGAGGTTAGATGACTTTTCGTATCATCTAGCAAATGGACAACGACTTCGGGGTAAAGATAGAATCTAAGGTAGTATGAATTGGCTAAGGTGTAGAACTGGGTAAGACCGTTGATTCCCGTTTGGGTAGGTTCTTTATCCGAATAGCTAACCGTCGCTAAGACTTATTTGTCGTTAAGCGACGGTAAGCTCAGCTTTGCACACAGTAGACACTAACGAACAAGTTCGTAAGTGTTACTAGCGTGTAATGGTTCAACTAACTTTCAGTGAAGAAAAAAAGCCACTGAAAGAATTTTCACTTTATAGTGAAGAAAGGATTGAAACTTTATGAATATAGAAAAGCCAAAAAGCGAAAAGCTGGCGTCTGTAGACTATTCACTAAAATGGAACAGTATAAACTGGAACATCGTAGAAATGAAAGTTAGTAAACTTCAATCAAGGATTGCCAAAGCAGCATCAAGCTTGCTAATCATGGACAGTGATTAGTTATAAATAACTTGAGCTGTATGACGTGAAAGTGTCATGTACAGTTTTTAGGGGAGAACGAGGGAGTAATCCCTCTGACTTACCCGATTAGTCGCTTCCGGGTAATTTCTTATGGGTTTATTTACATGAAGAATTTCTACAGCAAAGAAGATGATGAAATGAAAAAATACAAAATAGATTTCGGGGTAACATTTATTGTTTGTTTGCTAATTATGATCTTTAACGAAGCTTGGAATGTGTTAGATGCGTTACCCGAATTTTTTCAAAATGGTGATACTGTATATCATTTCATTGCCGGAGGTACTTCTATAATTAATCATTTAGCAATTGGTATTGCATCAGCAATAATATTTTATTATTCTGTTGAGTTCTTACATAAAAAGAAAAACTATGAAATCTATACTAACATAAGAAGGGATATTTTATTTCTTTGTTATAGCCATTTACGTGTACTAACTAAGATAGAAACCTTCAAAGATATTAATAAGAGGAAGAGGCGTGTAGCTGATTTTTATGATTGCTATGATATACCTTTGCTTGTGAATCTGTTTGAGGACAACTCATCAGAGAAACAGGTTGAAAAGATTAAGAGTGAAGTTAAAGATTATTTTAAGAGAATGAATAAAAAACAGATTGAAGAATTTACTGATTCCTTTAAAAGAGATATTGAATTGTTAAAGAATAAAGCAAACTACAGATATTTTAAAGGAAGTAAAGATTTAATCGAATAAATTCATTTGTGGTACGATGATGATTTTGAGATGATTTCAAATAAATATGTATGTGTTTGATGAGAAAGAGAAGAATAGTAGTGCTTATATTGAAACTATGGCTGATGATTATTATCGTTTTCTTGAAAGTACAATTGAATTTTATATAGAATTAGAAAAATTTATTGTCAGTATTGAAAAGAAGGATATATGGACTTTTATACAAATGTTAGAATAATAGATTGTTATGGCAGTGGCGACTACTTCATCTAACGATTAGAGATTTATGATGTTCAAATGTGCATAATAAAAAAATCCGCCTGATATTACATGTAAGCGGAAAGATAATAAAATATAACAAACGTTTATTTTAACAGGGTTTCAAGTCTATATGGGAAAAATAGGATGTGTTTCCGAGTGGACTCCTAGGAATCTCACTTCAAAATAGGAAAGGGGACACACCTGCTGAAGTAGTGGCAGAATATTGAAACAGGAATGTCCCCAACGTATACAGGAATGTCCCCAAATTGATGGGAGATAAGCGATGCTAAGCTTTTGGAATGGTTCAACTAACTTTCACTTTATTGATAGCATTGGGGTTTGTGCTGGTATTGGATTATATATGGTTATTAGTAGGAATGGTGTTAGAAATATTAGAAATAGACTTAGGAAATAAAAAAGTTTTTAAATGAAAAATTTATAGTTAAAATAAAATTTGGATTTTATAACTTGTTAAAGTTTATATTTCTGATTTCGATTATTAGGTTTATTAGGGAGTGTATATTTAATTATTCCTTCTTTTAATAATCGCTGAAATGCCCTTTTAATATTCCCTGTTATTGATTTATACCCAATTTTTAGTGCTATTTCTTTTTTTGACATTACTTTTTTTGATAATAATTTAACTATTTCTTTTTCTGTAACATTAATACATAAAGCTTCAAGTTTTTTCAAATCCATTTTATCTTGGGCCTTATCTTGGGCCTTATCTTGGGCCTTATCTTGATTTAAAAAATAAGAATTTATATATAGCTTAGCTAAAAAATATGTTCTTTCCTCATCAGTTTCAAATATAGGCTTTTTTGATTTATTAATTCTCATAGATTTAATAATTTTGGGTAATCCTGTTGATCTTCCTTCTGTAAGTTTTAGCTCTTTCAAAAACTCTCCTATTCTTCTATTTCTATATCTACGTGCGATAACTTCTCCTTTATCAATATCTTCTTTTCTTATTGATTTATCAGGTCCTGGATAACTTACAATAACTATTTTTTCTTTATCTATCCTAATTTCTATTGGATTTCTTTCTTCATAACTTCTGTGATATACAGCATTAACTATTGTTTCTTCTATAGCTGGGTAAGGATAATTAAATACTCTTATAGCCTCTGCTTGGTCTGATAGTTTAATTACCTTTTCTTTAATAATAGAATTTTTAATATATTTTAATACATTTCTAATTTGCTCATGAATTGGTCCTGTAAATACTTTTTCAATAAAAACATCGTCAGCAGAAGTCTCTAAAAAGTGAACCAACTCTATTTGACACATTGGGATAAATTTCTGCGGTTCATCATTAAACATTAATATACCTATATTTTTAGGCTTAATGAATTCTTGAGAACCTTCAATTATATTCATTTGTCTGCTTAATACCTCTACTTGAATATCAGTTACTTTGTCATATAAATCACTTTTTACATCATATAAATACTCTTTTATTAAAGACACCTTAAAGTCTGATACTTCTGCATTAAAACATATTCTATCATCAAAAGGTATATTCCCAGCTAAATTATATAATTCTTTTTCTTCCTTTTCTTTTGCTGGAACTGTGTTTGCATATCTTCTAACATAAAACTTATAATCCTTCTGTTTTGAGTAAAAATCTTTGGGGGCTTTATATGGTCTATTTTGTCCACCAGGCACCCATATTACTATTATATATTTGTCTTTATAAATGATTGGTACAACTATTGGAAAGTATGTTGGCTTTAGTAAATTACAATAGTTTAATAATTCCTTTTGTATTTTATCTACAGTATCTTCATTTACTCCATATGGTGGTAAAATTGGCTTTCCATTATTATCTTCAACACCGATAATTATATATCCACCGCCCCAATTATTTATATCATTTGCAAATGCAGATACTGTGTGCATAATTTCATTTGGATTCCATCCTTTTTTATACTCAATTCTTTCCCACTCAACTGTTGCGCCATCAAACAGTTGCTCTATATTTATAGGTAATGCCATTTCCCTACTTACCTCCATATTTAAATATATATTTATTATATAATTATATACCAAATCACTACGTTATTAAACAAAAGTCACCTTAATATTTAATTTAGCATAATTTAATCATAGCGTTTAAACACGGAAAATTTCAGAACCACTAGGAATATTTTTCAAACAAGTACAGAAACTGAGATTGTGTGAACAAGCGGAACAGCAGGGAGTATAATGTACCCACGAAACAAGACAAAAATTTTCAAATTTTATGTGAATCAGATATAATAAATGGAAGGAAGCTGTTTTATCAATGAAAGTATGTAAAGCAGTTATACCAACGGCAGGATTTGGAACGAGACTTTTACCTGCAACAAAGGCAATAGCAAGCTCACTAAAGGTGTATATACATTATATACAGATAACGAAGCACCTATGATTTATAATATATGGAATATATATAAGCAATTAAAGAGAGAAGTTAACCTTCAAGAATGGGTGCCTATTGAAGAGCTTGAATATAATTTACAAAAACACAAAAGTTTTTTTGCGAAATTATTGTCATATTATATAGTTGGTAGGTATCCTTCATTTAAAGAAAAAATATCGAGTAGCATAGATTCAAATAAAGCTAGAGAATTATTGAATAATACAGAGGAGGTATTTGTATGGATAGAATCCCTGAATCAATACAAGAAATAATTAAAGATTATATTATGAATCTTAGCAAACAAATCCCTATTGCAAGAGCAATATTATTTGGGTCTTATGCTAAAGGGACTACACATAAATATAGTGATGTAGATATAGCAATATTTTCAGATTATTTTAAAGATATGAACAGAGCAGACGGGATTTATTTTTTATTAATAAGTGCATTGGATTATGACGTAGACATTGAGCCACAACCATTTACTATGGATGAATATGAAGATCCAGTTGGATTTGTAACAGAAATACTCAAGACCGGAATAGAATTAGAATTGTCCCAAGCTAGTTAGCAAGCTCACTTTGTTCGCAATGGTACCGGTTACCACCCGATATTTGTCGAATAATGTCTAATTGTGTTCAAGAGAGAATGCTATTTCACAAAGGGCTCCAGTATTGCCCGAATTCTCATATAAGTCGAAAGGATATTTTCAATTACATATACTCCTCCAACAGCAAAAAGGATGACTTAAGTCATCCTTTTTGCTTGATTTCTCGCAGTTTACTCTGCAATGGGAATGAGTTCTAGGTCTTCAGCCCGACCAATGGATATGGATTTAAAGACTCCATTCCGTCTATTACCATTCTATGCCAATACATACTTATTGATACATTTATTTTAGCATATTTGTATTTAGTGTCAATTATTTCAAAGAAGAAAATATTTACAAAGCAAGCTCATCTGTTATGTTTCATTTCTCATCTTACGAGTATTGGAATATAAACTGGATAAAAAATATTCTGTCAAGAAGATACGAGAGTCACTGATACGTTATTCCTGTTCACACCTTGACCAGAATTACTATCTGTTTGATTACAGAGATGAAATAGTGCAGTTGTTGGAGAGAGTTTTCGGCATTGACCTTGGAAATAAGATTATGACCACATCCGAAATTAAAAAAAATTTGCAATACCACAAATAAAGTTAGAATATACAACACTAATATGCCAAAAAGCGAAGTCCTGTAGTCCGCATAAATGCGGCGCTGGCTGAGCTTTATGACTTGTTTTTACTGCAAAAATCCGAATATTGGAGTTCATCAGATATTTTTAATAATGGAACGTTATTCTTCAAATATGAAGAGAATCATGCCGAGATTAAAAAAGAGGTGAGATAAGTGGATGCGTTGACTGAACTGGCGAAACACCCGGTATTTACAATCGATGAAGTGAAGAAACTGACAGATAATGAGAAGACGGCATATACTCAGCTGGATCGTTTAATGAAAAGGGGCCAGGCCAAAAAGGTAAGAAAGAATATCTACTCTGTGGTCAATCCGACAACAGGCCAGTTGGTAGCAACACGTTATCAAATCGCTTGTGCTATAACCGAAACAGCTTACATCTCTCACCACAGTGCTTTTGAATATTATGGACTGGCAAATCAAGTGTTTTATGAAGTTTATGTTTCTTCTGAAACAAAGTTCAATCACTTTGAGTATGATCATGTAACTTATAAATACGTTGCATCTAGGATGAAAGAAGGTGTAGTGGAAGCAAAGAACACCACTGGAATTAGAATCACAGACCTAGAAAGAACCGCTATCGACAGCATCCGCGACTTCAACAAAATAGGTGGGTTTGAAGAACTGCTGAACTGCCTAGAAGGAATCCATTACCTAGATGAAAAGAAGCTTAAGAGATATCTCGATATATACGATACCCAGGGTCTTTATCAACGGGTCGGATATCTCCTTGATCATTATCGAAAAGAGATGCAGCTTTCAAAGGAGTTCATAGAGTATTGTAAAGATAAAATAGGAAAAAGCAGACGGTATCTTGTGAGTGAAGCAAAAGACGATAGCTTCTATAACAGTGAATGGGAACTGATGGTGCCGGAAGGGCTATTTGAAATAACAGATCTGGGAGGTGACATACTTGTCTAATTACGACATTATTTATTTAGGGAAGAAAGCTGAAGAACTGGACTTTATAAGAGATACATTAGAAAAGGTAACGAGACTAGCAGATATTCTAGAATATCTAAATACAAACCCACTTCTTAAAAAGGGTCTTGCATTAAAAGGTGGGACAGCCATCAATCTAACGATTTTTAATTTGCCGAGACTTTCAGTCGATATTGATATGGATTATTTGATAA
>JAQUGH010000092.1 GCA_028684195.1 Clostridia bacterium
TGTAACCGCAAATTTAGTTAAAAAAATAGCAGATAATTATAAGCTCCCATACTATACAATATCGCCAACATATTCTATTTGTAAAAATCATGGATATATTCAAGGAGAGCAATATACTTGTCCACAATGTGGTGAGGCATGTGAAGTATATTCCCGAATAACAGGATATTATCGTCCTTTACAAAATTGGAATGCAGGAAAAACGCAAGAGTTTAAAGAGCGTAAAGAATATGTTCGTGGAAACGTTCAAAAACAAATGACGGCAAATAATATAGAAATAACACAGGATATACAGGATACAAAAAAATCAGAAGCATCAACAAAGGAGTTTTCTTCTAGTGGTATACGAAAAATAATTCTTTTTACTGCTCCCGGATGTTCAAAATGTTCACTTGCGAAAAATATGTTTTCTGAGAAGAACGATCTTGTTAATTTCAAAGTAGTAAATGTGCATCAGGATATGGAGTTAGCTAAAAAGTATGATGTAATGTCTTTGCCTACCGTAGTTGTATAGCGGAGTACAGGATACGAAGCATTAAGGGATATGGACAGTATTCGTCAATTTTTAAAGTAGCATAATAAAAAATATAATATAGTTGAATGAATATAAGGACGGTATAGCGTATTAGCTAATAATTGCTATACCGCTTACTTTATCCGAATAATTAACCTGTAGCTAAGCAGCACAGCACAGCACAGTTGATGGTTTGACTAATGCTTCTGGGATTTCAGAGGAGGGAGGTCGAAATGCTTTCAAGGGACAAGCTTTTTTCATATAAAAATGTAAATATTACTGAAAAAGAATTGTTGAAGTTGGTTGGACGAATAGAATATGAAAAATTTGTTGAAGTTATTGCTCAATATGTTGCAGAAAAAGTATTAGAACCGGTAAGAGCTGCCGGTAAAAATGGGAGAATTCCGGTTCTTTATAATAAATATAGAATAATAAAGCCTGATAAGAATTACACTGATGTTTTGGAAGATATAAAGCTACTTCATCCTGACTTTAATCATTCCAAATATGCCAAGCATCCGGAAATGTATATAAAATATAAACGAGAAATAGATTTACTTAGTAATTTTTTGTGGGAGCAGGAAGATCTTTTGAAAAATATGATGTCGGTTAATGAAAGGTCATTTCAGATTTGGGGACGGGAAAAGATCATAAAAAACAGTTCCATAATTAGTAGCATTTTTAAATATAACGATTGGGATTTGGCAAAATTGAATTATTTTGAAACGCCAGAACCTTTTTTTGAATATATTTTTTCTAATGAAGAGAACAAGAAGATAATGATAATCGAAAACAAGGATACTTGGTTTAGTTTGAGAAAGATCATGCTAGAAAACAACCTCAATTTTTTATATCGAGATTATCAAGTGTTATTATATGGGGAAGGTAAGAAAATTATTAGAAAAAGCAGTAGGTTAAAGGAGTATAATTCGCTCTTAGGTGGTAGTAATAATACATATTTTTATTTTGGTGATTTGGATTATGAGGGCATAGATATTTTTCAAACCCTTGTAGAATACAATGAGGGATTAGATATTAATTTATGTGTGGAGCTGTACTCGTGGATGTTACAGGAATCGAAAATGTATGAGCTACCTGAGACAAAAATTGGTCAAAAAAAGACAAACATTTCTAAGTTTCTTCAGAAATTCAAGGAGGAAGAAGCAGAGCAAATAAGGAATATTCTAAGTCAAGGTTCTTATATACCACAGGAAATACTGAATTATTCATTATTAAAAAAGCAAATGGAAGGATTGGTTAGGTAAATGTTTGGTTTTTTAGAAGGCTTTGAGAAGCGGATGGAGTTAGTAGGTGTAGTTGAGTCTATTGTGAACCGCAAAAATAAAAGCATGGATATAGAAAGATTGTTTAAGGAGAATGAGCTTATTAATTTAGTATTTTCGGTGCTTTTATATATTATGGAGAAGACCTTGTCTGAGGATAGTAATTGTGACAGCGAGCATATCTCGAAATTTTTAGAGGAAATACTGCCAACGTATTATGAGTTGCAATTAGACAAAGATGAAATTCGTATTTTGACAAATTATATAATAAAGAATGTGCTTCAAAATGAAGGAGCACCCTACTATTTTCAAACACTGGATTATACTAAGGCGTCCACGAAAAGTATTCCGATTCGCTTAATTACGGATCGTGTTTCGGAAATAAATGAGGGATATAATATTACCTATGCCCTTACGGATCAAGGGTATGATTTTTTATTCCGCACTAAAGAAGTTGACCAAGAGATAAAAATGACTATAGAGGAATTGAAGCTGAGAGAGCTGATTAAACGGAAAAATTTCAAAAAAGCACACGCTCAAAGCTTGAATTTGATTCAGATGGTACGCCAAAAGAAAAAAGAAATTGAGATGTTTATGGTAAAAATCAAGAAAAATATTCATGAAGTAAATGTCGAGGAATATGAAGAGCTGATAGAAAGCACATACAATTTATTGGAAGAGGAATATGGTTTGTTAAGTGAGATCATGGAAATGGCAAGTAAATCAGAGATTAAAATAAGACAGGATTATGAGTCAAGTCAAAAATTAGATGACAGTCTTAGGAAAGCACAAGCAGAAATAAAGCAAATTAATAATAATATCAAAACGACCTTGAGCGAACAAAAAGATTTAGTACTGAATCGGCAAAGCTTATCCAAGGTATATATTAATACTATTGGAGATTCTTTTATATATAGTATGGAAAACAGGTATGATTTAGAGGAAGTAATTCTAAAGCAAATGGAAAAGCATGTTGAAATAGCTGAAAATTTTTGGAAAATAGTAAATCCCTTGTTTATGCCTAATATCTACAAAAATTTAAATATCAGAAGTATATATGAACCCCAGGGTATGATTAAGCTAGACGAAGAAGAAAAGGAAGAATTTATTGAGGATGAGGATTTATCCGAGGAAAATGAACGTGAGAGAATCGAAAAGATAAATCAAGCATATGTAGAGATACTAGATTATTTATTAAATTATACCTTGCAAAATCAGGGAGAATGTCGATTAGAAGATGTTATTGATTCTCTAAAACGTAATGATGATTTGTTTGAAAAATTCGTTGTGGAGCGGTTATTATTTACTACTCTGCTGAAGTTGTACGACATAGGTTCTATAGATATAGAGGAATGGCGAAATAGCGGGGATAAAGTAGTCATGAATTTGTCCGAAGAATTTAACCTCGAATACTGTTTATGTCAATTAAGGGGTAAAGGTCAGTATATTGACAGCATCAATAAAATTGTTATTTCAGGAGCGGATGGCGGCTTGATGGAAGTAGAAATAAACAGGAAAGTCAAGGATGATTTGATTATTGTTGAAAAGGTTGAAATATCAAATTTTCTAATAAGGGTGGAGCGTAATGATGAGCAGTGTGAAGATAGGAATTAAAATATTTAAGATTCTTTTGGAAAATGGACAATTAGATCGTGAGGAATATAGTGATTTGTTTAT
Organism: Clostridia bacterium; assembly: GCA_028684195.1. Taxonomy (GTDB): domain Bacteria; phylum Bacillota; class Peptococcia; order DRI-13; family DTU073; genus JAQUGH01. The sequence goes on from JAQUGH010000092.1 coordinate 3,475, forward strand.
TGAGTATTTAAATTCAGAGGTACAAGAGGTACTAAGTGAATTTGAAGAAAATATGGAATGTAGAATAGTCAAAATAAACAACACCATATACTTGCTCCCGAATTATGATAATAGCTTGCTAGGGTTTAAGAACAAAGATTTCAGGGAGTGGATTGGTGCAAATGCTCGTTTGAGTGATGTCTATCTTTCTTATTATATTGTGATGTATATCTTATTTGTGTTTTATGGGGGAAAGAATAAAAATCCGAAGCAAAGAGAATTTATTAGCATTATGACCTTGATAAGCGAATTGGATCAAAGGTTTGAGACCATTCTTGCTCGAGGTCAAGAGGATATTATCAAAACAGAGGAAGAAATGAGCGTAAATCTGCTTAGTATTGCTGAAGTTTGGAGTCAGAAGATTACTCATGAAGAAAATAAGAGGACGACAAAGTATGGGACGATACTAAGGATAGGCAATTTGCTGGAGCAGGAAAGGTTGATCCGCTTAATAGAAAATAAAAAAGAGATAAGGACTACTAAAAAACTAGATGATTTGATGACCTATTATTTTTTGAATGACAGTAGAATTGAGGAAGTCAACAGAATATTTGATGTGGAGGGGGATACAGATGCCTCAAATCAATAGGCTTAGAATTATTAACTTTTCATACAACAATCATAATAGACATATCGTAGATGAAACCTTTGATTTGTATCAAGGGCAGGATGCTTTATTGAGCTTGAAAAATGGGGGCGGAAAGAGTGTTTTGGTGCAATTGCTTTTTCAACCGATAATTCCCAAAATAAAATTGATGAATAGAAGAATGGAAGATTTTTTTAAAGGTAAGAAAACCCCTTCCTATGTATTAATCGAATGGAAATTAGAAGAACAAGGAGGATATTTGCTTACTGGAATAGGTTTGAGTAATAGGGAAAGTCAAGTAAGGGAGCAGGATGAAATAAATAGTAGCTTAAAATACTTTACATTTACGTCCAGTTATCAGGAGTCAAATCAATTTGATCTAAAAAATATTCCCTTAGTTAAAAAACAGGATGAAAAAATATATATTGAAAGTTTTAAGGATGTTAAAAAGTTGATATCACTGAAAGAAAAAGATATGGATTTAAAGGTTAGATTATTTACGGATGAAGATAAATTGGAGTACAAAAAGCATTTATCAAGCTACAATATTTCTCAAGATGAATGGGAATCTATCATTCTTAAGATTAATGAATCTGAAGGCGGAGTGATAGAAATATTTGAAAAGTGTAAGACGTCATTGCAACTAATGAATGATTGGCTCTTGAAGTCGATTGAAAAGGTTGTTAATAAGGAAGACAGGGATCAGAAGAAATTAGAGCAAATGTTGGAAAATTTGGTTGAAGAGATGATCAATAATGAACAGTTTATCTATGAAAAAGAAATCTATCAGGAGTTTTTGAAGGAATCCGAGAAGTACTTAGGTGAATTGGAGAGCTTGGTAGTTTCACTAGATAAGGAAAAGGATGTAGAGCAAGTCATTGCTCGAATGTATTATTATTTAAAGTGTGAAATAAATAAAATGACTGCTGAAATCAAGAATCAAAATGAGAAGATATCTTTTAGCGAAAAGGAATTAAAGAGGATTGATTTGGAGGAAAGGTCTAAGGAATACTATGATATATTGAACAAGGTCAATGAATTTATCAAATTAAGCAAAGAAGAAGAGGATAAGTTAAAGCTAGTAAAAAGTAATATAAATATAAATGAAAAAGAAGCTATGGTGTTATTAGCTGCTAGGGAGTACGCAAGAATTAAAGAACTAAGGCAAAGATTGGCTGGAATAAATGAAGAAATAGAGAAAATCAAAAATAGTGATGAAAGCAAGGAGAAGATAAGGGATCTGGAATATTCTCTTAAGATATCCTATGAAAAGGAATTGGAACGATTAAATAAAAAGCTTTCTGTAATTGATAAAAAATTAAGTGAGATAGGTAGAGATGTTGGAGATAATGAAAATAAAATCAAAAGCTATGACATTGAAGGTAGTAATTTACAAAACAAAAAGGGTAGGGTAGAAGGTGATATTAAAAACTTTGAAAAGTATGAGGAAAAGATTAAAGAAAAATTAGATTTAAAATATTTGAGAAACCTCTTAGGCGAAATAGACGAAGATTATAAAAATAGATACTTTGATGAAAAGGAACAAAAAATAGCTAGTTTAAATAGTGAGAAGGAAAGTATTAAGCTGGAAAAGGAAAAATGCAAAAACAATATTATAGAAATGAATCAAAAAGTCAGCACTCTTCGGGATGATAATGCTGACAATATTGTGGAAGCTGCTAACCTTGCCAATAAGCTCAAGAGTTATTATGAGATTGAGGAATTAGTAAAGCCCGTCCTTGATAAATATGATATTGACTGGAAAAGAAGATTTAATCACGAAGAGAACAAGCTTTTGATAAAAACTAAGATAAATGAATTACAAAAAGCAGAAAGAGATTTGGATTTAAATGTAAGAACGAAAAGTGAAAACATTGCTTCATTAAAAAATGGTACATTACATGTGTCTAAGGAATTTAGAGAGGTACTGATAAATAAGGATATCGCTTTTGAGACGGGGGAGAACTATCTCAGGAAACAGAGTGAAGGTATCAGAAATAGTCTAATCGAGCATAATCCTATGTTGCCGTTTGCCTTTTTATTGTATGACGATGATTTGAAGCTATTAAAGGGAATGGACATTGGATTTAGCTTTAACCAGCTTATTCCTATAATTTTATATAGCGACATTAAACAAGAATATGATACGAAAAACAACTATGTTCAATTAGAGGACAAGCTCCAGCTTTTATGTTTGTATGACAATAAAATGATAGATGCGGATAGTTTAGATTCCTATATCAATGAATTAAACAAAGAACTGAATGAAGTTAAGGGACAGCTTGTTCATTACAGAGGCGAGCTTGACAAGTCTAGAGAGGATCTCCAAGCATTAAGTAAATTTGATTTTAGCAAGAATTATATTTTTGAGATTGAAACAGAGAAAGAAAAAATAGAGAAGAAGATTAATAATATAAGAAAAGAAATTGAAGAATTAGAGGAAGAAAAATCGAATGCTTCAGTAAAAATTGATGAGTTCAACAATAGAATTAATTTACTTGAAAATGAGCTAATAAAAGTAAAAGAAGATGTAGAGGAATTCAAGGAATTTGTAGAGGAAGATCGAGAGTATGTAAAAAATATGCAGTTGTACAAATCTTACCTAGAGATCATAGAGAGTATAAACAAGCAAAAGGGAATAATTATTAATGAGATCTGCAGACTGAATAAGGATAAAGACAATGTGAAAGAACAAAGAATCAGACTTAAGAATGAGCTAAATAGCAGAAAGGATAGCCTCAAGGTTTACGAAGATGCGCAAGAGGGTAAGGTTATTGTTGATGAGATAGATAATATGGAAGAAAGATTGCGAGCATTGAAGGCTAATATAACCTTTAATTTAGGACAGTTAGAGGCTGATAAAAAAAGCAAACAGGATGATTTGCAAAATAGTCAGGATACATTGGCTTCATATAATTTAGATGAAGAAGAGTATCTTGATAAAATTTTTGATCAGGAGCGGTTGAGAGTTATTCAGGATATGGTTAAAGAATTAAAAAGAGATGAAGAACGTAGTGCTAACAATTGTCGGGATGTGGATCGTAAGCTGCAAAATGCTCGGGGAAGGCTAGAGTCTAAAGAAGAAGAAATTAAAAGACTGGGAGAAGAGCCATTAGAGAGTTCGTTAATAAAATTAAATTTTAATATGAGAAGAAAAGAAGAAAATGAAACAATGATTAGTGCAAAAAACAAGATAAATGAGCTTATTAGAGTGTCACGGGATTATAGTGGCATTGTGAATAGGATTGAGATACAAGTTGATATTAAAGGGTATGAAGTACAGATAGACTATAAAGTAAAGAAGAGTGTTTACGAGGATTATGAAGAGCAGACTAATGAGTTAAAGTGTTTACAAGAGGAAAACAGGAAGTATGAGAAAAATGCAAGTAGCTATTATTATAAGCTAAAGGCGAACTATAAGGATAAGAATATACATATTCAAAATATTTTCATAGGGTTAGAACCGTTGATAGAAGGGGCTAGGACTGATAGAAACAAGTATTATTATTTAGGCGAGAGAATACTTGACAACAATGATTCTTTAAACAAATTAATAAGTGTCTGTGAACAAAGGTTATCTAATTTGGAGAAAAACAAAAATGATATGGTTCAGCATAGTTACCTTCAAGCAAAACAGGTTTATGAGGAAATACAAAAAATTGCGGAGAATTCTTCAATAAAGTTAGAAGGGAAATCCAGACCTATTCCGATGTTAAAAATAGATATGGTACCGTTGGATGAAACCGAAGAAGAAAATCGTGTTAAGATGAAGGGCTATATTGAAAATTGTGTAAGCATCATCAAGGAAGATATGAAACAGGAGAAAAAAGCAGAGGAAATTCGCAAAAAAATTAGTAAATATATGTCAACAAAAGAGTTGTTAAATGTTCTTTCTGATTTAGGTAAAATGAGAGTTTTAGCATATAAAATAGATATTAATATAAAAAACAGTGGATATAAGACTTGGGAACAGGTGATGAAGGAAAATTCTGGTGGAGAAAGATTTGTTTCCTTTTTTGCAGTAATTGTGGCATTGATGTCATATACAAGAACCAGTACAAGGTTTGAGGATGATTATCAGAGAAATAAGGATACGAAAACTTTAATCATGGATAATCCTTTT
>JAQUGH010000093.1 GCA_028684195.1 Clostridia bacterium
TTGTAGCTATTGAACAAAGAACTTATCGGTTTGATGGCGTGAGTTGGAACTTCCAAGATATATCCACAGTTACTTCTTACACCGAACCAAAGAATACTGAAAAGATTATATTTGGAGAAGACATGGGGATAAGAAAAATTGATACGGCTGATTCATGTATCTATGAACTTATAGTGTATAACCCGGATAGCGGCAGGTGGTACATTCCTGACGGGCTGAGTATAGTAAGTGCAAATTCCGGTCTGGGATGTGCAATTTCACAAACCCAAGGTGAGCCGGTTAAAGCTGTTATATTGGCGGGGAAGGTGTTGTACAGGGACACGGAAGGGAGATGGGAGGAGAAATTTACTATTCCCGACGGGTTATCTGCAAAGGGTATAGAAACTATACGGTTTCCTTCGCCCCAATACTTCCTATATCAGCTTAATACAGGAGAAAGCAGTATAAAGACGGTCATTTATTTCCTTAAAAATGGTGAGGTTGTGTCAAAAAGAACAGAATTGCCTGGCGAAAGCATGTTTATGGGCGCTGATTCCGTAAATGGGCTGGTAGGACATAATGCCTTTGTGTCTTATCTGGGCGGCAATCAGACAGAACAGGCAGACACTTTTTATTTAAGACGTGTTGTATCAGGCGCTGTAAAAGATAAACAAGCAGGATGTATTGTAAAATCCATAACCCTAAACAATGGTTATATGGATATAATGACAGGCTTCAGATTCGAGGAAAGCAGCGCATGTATAGATTCCTCCGGCTTGCTGTGCCGGTTTAATAAGGCAAGTGTGCTTTGGGGAACGGATAATCCTGAGCAAGCCTCCTACGGGTATACGGAACACTGCTTTTTTAACGGACTCACCAAAGAGGAGAGCCCTGCGGTGCCATACCCTTCCGAATTGGATTATACCAATGCGGGAGATTATTATAGTACTGTAAAAGGGTTAAAATACTGTATGTATATCTATGACAGCAGTAATAATTTAGTATCTTCCATAAAGGATTTTTGGTGGGTATATATGAATAATTCCGGCAATACTACGGGATTTTACGTAAGAAAGAACAAGCAAGAAAAAATGCTGGACGGAGTGACAGGAACTACCGAATACCTGTACAGCAGGGATACCGGGCTATTGCTTGAGACCTGTACCTATAACTATAACGCCTTGGATGAACTGGAAAAGCTTACCCAGCAGTTTAAATACTGGTGGGAAGTGTATGATACTGAGCGGAGCTTGAATTTACTTACGCCTGTGGTTCAAACCACATGCAAAGTAAAAAATATGGACAAGGCTAGTGAGACAACTGTTTCAAGTAACGTAACCACCTGGAAGAAGGAATGGGGACAGGGAAAAGATCAATGGTTTCCTTATAAGAGCTTCTGTGCTTTAAATGGTGACGTAATGCCTTTTAATGCCTGGGGTGAAGACGATAACCCTCCGACGGGGGAGTGGCTGGAAGTTGGTAGCACTGAATTAATAACGTCTTCCGGTATGATACTGGAATCAAAAGATGCAAAGGGCATATCCACAACCAGAATCTATGATCAGGATGGCTTTTTTGTAACAACAGAAATACAAAATGCCTCCTTTGCCAGTAATGATTTAAGCTATCTGGGCTTTGAAACATACGAAGATATAGGCGGATGGGGAAACTCGTCTTCTCAGGCTTTGGTGGATAATATTATTGATTGGGATTATTATACAGGAAGCCGATGTCTTAAATTAAATGCTGCACCGGTAGAAGGGTTATTCCGGTCTGATAACCTGCATCGTGCCTATGTGTTTGGCTGTAATGCAAAAGTTGAGAACGGGTTTAATTCAAATAATGGTAAGGCTCTATGGGAAATTGCCGTGTACAAGGTCACGGATAACACTGAGGTAGGAACCGTACTGACAATTGACTTGTCCTCGGCTGTAGGGAAATGGGACTACTTTCAGAAAACAATAGACTTGGAGCAAATTCGGGAGTCAAATGATCTGCCCCAGGATACGGAATTATACTTTATAATCAAAGGCTATAATCTAAATCAAACAAAATATTGTTTGGTAGACAATTTAAGGGTGTTGCCCACTGATGCACTTTTTAGCGCTGCGGTGTATGAACCCTCCGATTTGAGGATCAAGGCTGTACTTGACAATAATGGGCAGGCTGAAAATATATTGTATAATGCGTTTTTAAGACCTATTGCTGCTATAAATGCGAAGCAAGGTATTAATGCCATTTCCATTGCTGCTTATTCCAGAAATCTTTTTGGCACCGATTCTTTTAAACAGCAGTTTCCAAATCTAAATCTGGTGCTTGGCACATCAAGTGACAGCAGCTACGATGATTTTCATGACGGCAGTCTTGAAGGTTGGAAGTTTACCGATCCCCAGAAGTGGGGTATTTCAAAAAACGAGCTGACTTATACAGGAACAAGCAGTGCGCCTTTGGGTGAAAAGGCTATATTGGATACTTGGGCATATACCAATTTTGCTTTTAGAATTATCGTGAAAAGACAAAGCAGTACTCCGTCTGCAAGTGTAGCCATAGGGGACGGATATTATCTCGTGCGTTGGAAGGAGGACGGGCAAAATTCCCAATGGGAGCTTAGCAGACTGGATACTTCCGGTACTGCGGAGGTTTTAGCCACATTCACCGAAATCGGTTTTAAAGAAGAATGGATTTTTATTGTTGTAGACGGCTTTGTGATGTTCTATGCAGACGGTATCCCGATATTCTGCTATAAATATGAACCTCCGTCATCGGCGCCCCAAGACTATGGAAAACCTACTATGTATATAGATAAGCCGGGAGCTTTTGATGAGATGATTATTCTGCGTGAGCCTCAACTATCTATTGGTTTTGAGGATGGCTTTGGAACAACCATGCAAAGCTTTGCCCTAGCCGGGAGAGAAAACGCAGGTATATTCCAGGGTGACTATTCCGTTGCCTGGCAAGGTGCTTATTTTGACGACTTGGGAAGAATTCAGTATATTTGCAATCCCCTTACGGCAAAAGTAGCCCTGGCACCATATGAAAGAAGTACGGACAGTGCCGTGAATCGTGGTGTGACTAGTGGTGGGAACAGTGCTGAGAATAATGCTGAAAATAGTGCTGAGCTGATAGAGGGCGATACCGATACTTATCTTTACGACAGCCAGGGGCAAAAGCTAAGTAAAAGCGAGTATCTTTCGGCAGATGTTATTGACTATTGCACACAAATTTATGAACCATCGCCCCTTTCCCGTATATCCCAAATCCTTTTACCCCGGGAAAAAGCCAGTGACATTGATCTTTTTACAACAAGTATTTTAAGAACCGGCAGTAGCTCTATTGAAACAGCCAATCCGTCACAAGACGGTCTTTTAAACCGGTTTTACGTGGAAAAAATCTCCAAAGTACAAAGTACCGATAAGAATAATGTTAAAAGCTATATTGAAAAAATTGTTATGTATGACCTAACCGGGAAAATCGTCAGGGAACTTGTAGGAAAGGAAGGCGCATATAGGGAAAAACGCTATATATACAATGCCTCTGGCGATCTAGCCACTATACGGCATCCTAATTACTTTGATGCTTCTTTCGGTTCGGAACAAGTCGGCTTTGCCGACACGATGGAATATACATTTGCAGGATTATTAAAAAAGCATACGACGCCGGATTCCAATACAACAGAATACATATATGATAAAGTAGGGGAACTACGCTTTGTTCTGGATGCGGAAGGGGCAAAACAAAACCCTCAGCGTATAGCATATCTTAAATATGATTCCTCGAAGAGGGTTATTGAAACCGGCTATATAAGTGACCCGGCTTACCCGTGGGGAGCTGGCGGCGGGGAGCTTCAACCGTATGCCGATAACCCCTCCTTCCCCGTTACTGAGCCATCCCAGCTGCAAAATTCCAATTATGCTGTAGGACTATGGAAGAAAAGGTTCTTTTACGATATGGATTTAGAAAATCCTGATACAAAATACATGCTGGGAAGACTGTGGAAGGTTCAAGTAAATAATGGCGGACAGGCTGCTGATGAAGAATATTACCGCTATGATTCTTTGGGTAATATCATTTCCCAATCTGTAAAAAGTGGTGGATTCGATAACAAAATATATGAATTTAATTATGAATATAACAACCAGGGAAGGGTAATTTCCGTTATTTACCCATCTCAAGGGGAGGCGCCTTTTAAGGTAGGTTATTATTATGACCGCCTAGGCAGACAGGCATGTATAGGAGAAGTAGTTGATAAAGGCGCTGTTGTAGATCCTTCAAATCCTCCCACTCCGCCGGAATCCCGATATGCTTCTTATTATCATAATTCCTCAGGGTTTATGGTAAGAGAATTACTGAATAATAGCCCCGATCCTTCGGCTAGTAATTCCATAATAAGAGATTATAGCTTTAATAATAAAGGTATGCTGAAAAAAATTAAGGACGGTTATTTTGAGGAAACATTAGATTACTATGAAAATGGCGGATATAACGATTTCAAATATTATGACGGCAATATAGCTTCTTTGTCTTTTAATTATAAGACAGGTGCCGGTAACCAAAGTTTTCCTGGGAAATACAACTATAAATTTCAATACGACTCCTCAGGTCGTCTGGTAAATGGGATTCATTCGCTGGGTAATGCCTGGAGCGTGATAGAACCGGCGGATTCTCCTTCTTATGATGCCAATGGCAATATTCTGAAGCAAAAAAGGGGTGCAACAACCAAAACATATCAATATGCGGCTGCGGAAAATGCTCAGATAAATAACCGGGTTCAAAGCATTGAAAGCAGTATAGATGCTGCCCTGGATTTTGAAGGATTGGAACCTGCGGCTGTGAGCTATGGCGACTGGAATTGGGGAAGCAGCAATGGAGGAGCTTCGGAAAGTGGTATTTTCACAGACGATAAACACTCTGGCACGCAATGCCTAAGATTGACGGGAGGAAGTCTGGGACATTATGAATTTCTTTTACTCAAGACATTTTTAGAACCTGTGGAAAGCTTAAAGCTTACCTATTGGCTAAAAACATCTCCGGGATTTGACCAGTATCGTGGTGATGCAGGCTGGCTTATTAGTATTTATTCTGCAGCAGGAGGTATTTTTACAAAAAATATTAAAACCGTAGCAGCTGCAGAAGATTGGACAAAGGAAGAGGTGGAGATTAATTTACGTGGGCTTGTAGACAGCCTGGGCAGTGGAGAAGAAGTGTGTTATGCCACGTTGGAGCTTCGCAATTGTAAAGGGGCTTCAAATCAGGAAAGCCAGGTTTATTTGCTTGTTGATGATATTAGTATTAATGGCAGAGGAGCTTCTCAAAATCATGAATACAATTATAACGGTGATATAACCAAATCACCGGAGAGGGGTATTGATATCATTTATGACCCCATCACCAGGCTTACAACATCAATCAAGATAAATGGTACCGCAAATTCCTTAGAATTTGCCTATGGGGCAAGTAATCAAAGGCTCTTGGAGGAGCTTAAAAGCTCCGACAGCTCGGAGTCTTTTAAAAAACTTTATCTCAACGGTCTTAATAGCAGTCCCTTAATGGAAAAGACGAATATCGGAGGTGTTGAGAAGACTACCTATTACATCTACGGTAGGAATGGTTTATTGGCAGCAAAGACAGATGAAAAATGGATATATCCCCTTAAGGATCACTTGGGCTCTGCCAGGATGCTTGTTGAGGAAGATGGAAATGTAAAGAACTGGTATGATTATATGCCTTTTGGTGAGCTGATGGGAAAGGATGAAGCAGACGGCATTAATTATCTGTATACAGGTCAGGAATATGATGCTCAAAGCGGCTTGTATAATTATAGGGCAAGGTTTTATGACCCGGCTCTGAAACGGTTTTACGGAACTGACCCTGCCGGGCAGTATGCATGCCCCTATGTATATACCGGAAACAATCCTGTGAATAGAATTGATCCTACGGGCTGTATCGATTTTACCTCAGGCTTGTCGTATATAGAGTCTGCAGTGATGGCTGTATTATTAGCGTATTTGGGTTACAAAGGGCTGCTAATATACAGCCTGATAAAGAGGCATGATGCAAGTGAAGGAAAGATACCTTTAAATAGTGGTAAGATTTTTCAGGATTATATAGATAAGTATGTTAGCTATGAATGGAACTGGGGTAAGGATGGTTATAAAAAAAGAGAGAGGATTGGTATACTGCAACAAGCAAATGACAGTAATGTGATGCGGTTATATAATCCCCTGCTGAAGGAAGAAAAGCTGATTTCCTTTGTTCTATCAAGGGAAGAGCCGGGACAGCTATATCGGAAGTTTAATTTTGTTCTCCTGCCTGTTAACGGACAAAAAGAAATACGTTTAGCCGAAGTAAATAGTTGCTTTGAGGACAGGGAGATCAATGTTTATCACAGTGAACTGGCAAAAGGCTTGAAGGTAGATTGTGCGGGGGAATTAATAATAGACCATGCTTATGGTGATAAGATATGGACTGTCGAAAGAGTTTATTTAAAACCTAAAACGGGACACTATTATAAATTAAAAGGTGAACCTGCTTATGAGGAATTTGAAAATTGTCCCAATATCGTGATAGAAGAAATGAAACGTCTGGGATACACCAATATTAAAAAGGAGAAATATGGGGGTTAAATAAACAATAGGGGAGGAAAATGATATGTCAAATTCATCTGATTTTTCAGGAGCTTTAGTAATCGGAGATCAAAACAAGAATGTATTTTTTTTAAATACAGACGGCGTAAGCCAGGTCAAAAAAGCGGCACTGCAAAATGGAAATATGGCAAGTTCACCTGTCGGCATAGGTGAACTTGCTGTTATTGGCGAAAATTTGACAAATTTATCAAGCAATGTACATGCCTATAATGGTCAGACAGGTGAGCGAAAATGGAGCCTTAACAGTCTGCAGGGTCACATAGAAGCGCTTCCGGCGGTATCTTCCGATTATATCCTGTACATTGCTACTTCCAGCGGTATTTTATATGCAATAGATATCGGAAGTGCAGAAAATGCCGGAATTTTATGGGATATGGATGTGCTGAATTTACCGACAGGGATACAGAAAAAAGTGGCTGCTTGCTTGTTATCAAATGATGAGAAACAAATCTTTCTTGTAACTGAAGCAGGTGTTTATGGTATAAAACTAAATGAAAAGAACACTAAAGGAGAAGTAATCTGGTGTGCGGAAGAAGACAAATCCTTTATTCAAGCTGTTCCGATATTAAATAATAAAACAATTTTTGCAGCATGCGGAAATTTAATATATGCTTTTGACACCTCCTACAAGGTAATGGATAAAAAGCTTGTCAGCCAATGGTCATATATTGCAAATGGTAAAGTGTGTAATCTTATTAATTTAGATTGTATGCATCTGTTTTCCGGTGATGAATCCGGCTTCTTTCACACGCTGGATATGGAGACAGGTAACAGGGTCAGTGAATTGGTTAATCCGGGTCTTACTAAGGACGAGATATGTCAAAGCGTTCTTGGTAATGGAGACATAATGGTCTCTCTTTCTTCAGGGGAAATAAAGGCAACCCGTATATATCTGACCTCAGGGTTTGGAACCTTGTGCGATAGAGTATGGCAAAAATCTATTAGCGGATCAACTTTTTCCGGGATTCCCACAGTTGTAAATGAAACGGTTTTTGCAGTTGATAACAACGGAGAGCTTCATGCTTTCAATTTATCCGACGGTACCCAGTTGTGGACTAAAAAGCTGGGAGCAGAAATAACCGCTCCATTCAGCAACCCCATGTTTACTCCTTTTGTTGACAGGAATAATGGCGCTGTGAGGTTTTTATTGGATGGAAGAAATTATTTTTCCACTATGAAAAACCTCCTTATAGCTGCAAAAAATGGAGATCTCAATAATGGCACCAGCCAAGTTGATAATCCTACATTTGAAAATCTGGTAACTGCTGTAGGCGAAGCAGGTAGAAAAGTATATGTTCTTATGTGGAAGCCCAGCATGTTAAGCAATATTCTTATGGCAGATGCAAATGTTAACGCTAGAACAGAGTCGATCCTAAAGGGTAAGGCTAATGTAAATGTCTATCTTGAACCATATACTGAGTATCAAGCGGATTTGGTAAGCTTACGTGATTGGGTTGCAGCAGATATAGGGGCTCTTTCCCAGCATCAAAAAATAGCTATTTTCTGCATTAATGGAACCAAGCTTGCCTTAGTGTCGGGTATGAATATCAGTGACTC
>JAQUGH010000094.1 GCA_028684195.1 Clostridia bacterium
GTACAGGCGGTTGGCTATACCTTACCTGATAGGGTTTCCCTACTGTATTATTATCAGCTTACCAAAGCCAGTAGAGTTGCCTCCACTCGCTAGGGGAAATCAGCTATGCTGATTTCGCAGCTCGCACTATATCTTTATTATATCATACATAACCCCTTTTGATTAAATGTCAAAGTCAAGAACTTGTGTCTAGTCATTCTACCCCAAGTGCCTTAAATACAGCATCCTCTGGGCTTTGATAAAAAGATAGCTGGAATTTTGCAAATAGCTCTGATGGCACAGTATTCAAATCTCCTGCTGACGCCATAGGAAGAAGTATCTTCTTTGCTCCTGCATCAAAACATACTTGAAGTGTACTTGCTAGTTCCTCTACTTTCGTGATTGTACCGCCAATGCTCATTGAACCTAAGACAACCATCTGACTTTGTACAGGTTTCTTTAATGCCCCCGAACACATCCCAATAAAAGCTGCAAGGGATAAATCTGAAGTTACCCCTATTCCTTGTAAATCTTGAACGTGCATTAAATAGTCAAAATTATGTACAGAAATAGAGCCACTAATATTCTTTTTATTCGCCTTAAAATAATTAAAGGCTGTATTAATACTTTCTTTCGCCTCTCTATTTGAACTAAGCCCTGTTCGTTCAAACTTCCCTGAACCAGACACAACCTCCGTTTCAATTCTAAACACCCCAATCATGCCAGTTTCTCCACGACCTACCACATAAACATGACCGGGTTTCCCCATTCCCTCTGGAATGAGTTTTCCTCCACCCTGTTCAGGAACAGATACAAATTCCTCATTGAATGTTTCTTTATCAATATAGGAGAAATGCACATCATAAAATTCCATTCCCCCAATTTTCTTTAACTGTTCCTTAACCCTTCTTCTTCCTACTAATGAATATTTCAATACTTCTTCTATGTCCTCTTTAGTGTAATCCCCATGAGGATATAACAATTTCACAAGTCCAGACACAGTTTTCCTTACTGCAATAACATCTCTTTGATTGAGATTATTTCCAAGATTAAAGTATTGATCTATGGCATCAGAAAAAGATCTTTTCCTCATTTCTCGAAAAAATTCTGCTATATAATCCGTAATAAATCCGTACTCATTCGTGAAAAACTCTGGTCTATATTTGGGAATCTCCCATCCTGGAATATAATAGTGCATCCGATCGAAAAAAGCACAATCATAAGCCATAGCATCTGGGAACGGAGCAAATAAATGCGACGTTTTTATTATCCCTTCAACGCTTTGATTAATATTTCCTACAAACACCATAGATGCTGAAGCGTTCTTTTCTTCTCTACCTCTAGCAAAAGAACCTGACGCCATATAATCCTTCATAATCTGTATGCCATCTTTATCTTTGAAAGTAATTCCTGCTACTTCATCAAAAGCTACTGTATCCCAAAGTCCTACCAATCCTATTTTCTTACTCGCCATGTTGTAAAACAGATTTGCAACTGTAGTTTGTCCACCTGATACCAAGATCGAATTGGGAGATATTTCTTTATAAATATGCGATTTGCCTGTATTCCTTGGCCCTAATTCGCATAAATTATAGTTATTTTCAACTAAAGGAATCATCCTCGCTAATAAGTGCCATTTTACATTGTACTCTAATTGTGTAGGCTCCATCCCCACAGATCTTAATAACGCATCTATCCATTCATCTTTTGTGAACTGCTTTCTGCCCTTAAAAATTTCTTCCATATCCAAGTTAGGCATTTGAATAGGCGTTAAATTCGCAATAGTAAAAGGACTCACATCCTTGGTTTCTTCATCATAAAAATAATCCATTTTTAGTATGCACCAAATACCACCTGCTAGAAGTTTTTCGAATTCTTTTACATAATGAGACGCTATTTGAACACCTTTTAACCCTAAATTTGAAAACTCTGCTTCATAAATATCTTTCTTTTCATTCAGTTTAACATTAATTTTATCTATGACAGTATACTGCCCTAGTTCTCGAATCTTTGATTTTATTTTTTCTGCTTCATCAGGTCTTACAAAATTATCAAAGAGGATTTTTTTTACCCGCTCTACTCCGTCATTTATACTGTCTTCATCATCCGTAGCACAATACATTCCCAAAAGATACTCTAGTACATAAACAGGTACATTAGCACCTTCCTTAATTTTTTTCGTTAAGTCTTTTCTTACTACTCTACCTGCAAAATATGTATTTAATTTACTGTTTAAACTCATCTCTTCGTCCATATTTTCCGTTCTGCTTTTCGTTATACCTTCCATTGTACTTTTCATGTGGAATTCACCTACTTCTTTTTACTAAAATCCGAAATCATTAGCAATTGCTAAATCAATCATAAATGCTACTTTGTCATATATTTTTTCTACTGTTTCATCTTCATCTTCCACTACTAAATAATATTTCTTAGCTTTGTCATAAAGTTGATCCTTTAAAGTAAACTTCTCTCTAAAAGTACGATCCTCGGGTTTTGGAGACCTGCTATCTGCAATAATAATATCTTCATTAGAAATCCGCTTGCCTTCTTCATCTATAATGTAAAGCTTTAATCGTATCGGTATCTTCTTTTCTTCCACCTTTTCCGTTTGGAAGAATTCTAAGAATGTAATTCTATTCGTGATTTTCCTTGATATATTAGTAAGTTTCACTTCTACTTTAGATGATTTGAATTCATCTTTTCTGATATTTTTAAATTTAATCACAGGAATAACTATTTCCTGTAAGGCTACTCCTCCATGTACATAATTTGCTCCGCCACCCTGTACTTTAAATCTAGTAACCCCTTTGGGAACGATTGCGTTTAGTGTTGTATCATCGCCCAATAAATAATTCATGGATAATGATAAAATACCTTGTTCCTCTTTCTTTTCTTCTGCTATAATGAATCTTCTTCCTTCATCAATTACTTTTACATCCGAATTAGTTGACTTAGTTACCTTATCATATTCTTGTAAAGTTGATCTTCTATAAATAAAGCCATGATCAGCAGTTATGTAAATATTAGTAGCACTTATATTGTTCATTAAATTTTTAATCAAATTATTTAAATCAGCAAAAGTTTTTTCTACTGCTTCAAAAACTTCTCTTTCTGTAGATGGTTTGTCACCTACAGCATCTATCATATTGTGGTAAATGTAAGCCAACTTTTTACCTATAAATTTTTCTTTATACTCTGCTCTTTTCATATCCTGCATATCCTTATATTGGATTGCCACTGCATCCGTGGAATACTTGGAAAGTATTTTTTGTCTGTTCTCCGTTCCAGCAGAATTAATTTCATCTACTACAATATCGGCTTTATCACTTATTTCAATTTTTTCATGTGGTAACAAAGCAGCCATACCCAACTTCGTATAGGAAGGAACTACCCCCTGCATATAGAAAAGCTCAACTTTACCTCGTCTATCTCTGTTTAAAATATCACTAAATTCCTTCGCTGTCTCATATCTAAAAGCATCCGATATAATTACAAAAACTCTTTCCTCACTACGAATGTGGGGTACTACATATTGATTATAAAAATCTTGTTGCTTATCTAATCCATTAATTCTTATATCACTACTTAATTCATTTTCAATGACTTGTGACCATTTCATAGATAATTCTTCTAAATACCAATGAGTATAAGTGTTTTCAATAACCTCAGCGAGATCAAAGAATTTATCCTTAACTTCAATCCTGTCATAATGTAAATAAAACTTTCTATAAAAATAATCAAATAAATAATACTTTTTGGTATAGTTATCTATTATCTCAAAGGCTGTTGAACCTTTTAATGTCTTCTGTAACTCATTTTCTAATCTTAAAATCTCCATTCCATAGTAAACTGTTTCATATTCATCTCTCAACTTATTAAACCAGTGCGTCCTTCTTCTTCTATTAATGATCTTTCGATACTTTTCATATTCTCCAACATTCTCAACTAAATTAGTGATTAACCTAGTAATGATTTCTTCATCAAATGCCTTAAAGGTATCACAAATAATATAGTCTTCTATCTCCCACTTGCTTATATAGTTACTTAATTTTAATTTTCTTTCTATCTGATTTGCCATTACATCATATACTTCATGCTCTACAGAATGATTCATAAAATGATTAATAAACACGATCGCATTACTTCTTTTAGATGAAAGGAATCTTTCCCATGTACTAGGCATCTTTGTTTCTAAATTATAACTTAAATTAGTTAATTGGAACATAATCATTAATAACTCTAAACTCTTTTCTTGTAAATGGTAACCATATTTTTTCTCTACTAAATTCCAAAATACTTCTATATCACCAAAACTATTGATTTCTTTAATATATTTGTTTTCTTCCTTTACCTCTTCCATAAGTATAGTCTTAACAACTAATTCAAAATCCGCCACCGGTAACTTACAAAGGGTAGATAAAACTGCAATATCAATCTTCTCCTCTGTAAACTCTTTGATATTATATAAAGCAAAGATCTTGTATCTTTTTTCATTATTAAAGAATTTAATATATTTCTTAAATACATTCCTTAACGTTTCATCCAAAACCCCAAAATCTTTCATAATTAATGTTGCTTTATCCGTGGAAAACTCTTGGCTGTATTTTTCAATATCCAGTAGCCAATTTTCTCTCGGCAAAGGCTTTGGTCTTGGTGAATAAATTAAATAATTAGATTCAATATCTTCTTTCTCTAGCAAATACTTTATATAAAAGCTATTACTTTCGGTAAGGTGAATTATCTTAATGTTTTCTAGTGCTAACTCTTTAATATCTTCCGCAAATTCCGCTTCTGCATCATACCAAAAGATGATATTTCTCCGTCCATCTTCTATGTATTCCTTATGTAAGTTTCCTTCAAGAATTTTTTTTATTTCTACTAAATCCATTTCTTTACACCTACTTAGTCTTAAATTTCCTCCAACTTTCTAAATATAACTCTTTTATATATTCCACTATTCCACCCTTCCACCCCCGTCTTAATTCTTTGCCAATAAATTCGCCTTTAACGGCATCTTTCCTTCCCCTTGATTTATTTAACTTTTGTTTTATTGGTATGTGGGAACTATTTGACGCTTACAAAACTTCTTTGCTATCTGCTCGCCATGTTGATACATCAAATAGACCAAAAGCTCATAGGCATTACAACGTTCAGTTTCAATGCAGTATTTTACCCCATCAAGCAGTTGCTCCATTGTGTAAAACTTCGTCATCCAGTTCAGCCGGATACAATGGGTATTAAATTCACGCCTTAATTCTATTCAAGAAACATCTATATCATTTCAACATATCAATACGCTTTTGTATTTCAACTGACGGTAATCTGATTTGTCTACCATTGTACTTCTTAATTTCTTTTAGATATTGTAAATACTCAATTTTTGTTAAATATCCATTACTAAACAGTTCATCAAATATCCACAGTGTTCCTCTAACCATAACTCCTTCGGCTAGCGCAACTTTTCTTAAATTTCCGTCTCCTGTCAATAGAATATAATTCCTATTCTTTGCAATAGCCATAGCAAATGTATCATATGCAGAAAGCTGAGTATATTTAGATCCATATTGGTATACTAAGAGTAAATCTGAATCATCCAAATTTATTGGTATTAGTCCTAGACACAAAAGTTCATCCTTAAGTTCATACGGAGAAAGCAACTCATCTTGGATAGCATCATTACTCATAACATAATTATTTTGCAACTTAAACGGTAACGATATGGCATTTATCGTTTTAAAGTCAATCCAAATATTTGTATCACTACTTATATACATTTATTGCACCCCATCAAGAAAGCAAGAACTTTCTACTTCCTTATATGACTTTTCAAGAAGCTCAGCACCTTTCTGAATTGAAATACTCCCTTCCACTACTGCACGATAGGTTAGTTG
Source organism: Clostridia bacterium (assembly GCA_028684195.1). Classification (GTDB taxonomy): domain Bacteria; phylum Bacillota; class Peptococcia; order DRI-13; family DTU073; genus JAQUGH01. Next base: position 5,871 of record JAQUGH010000094.1, read on the forward strand.
CTCAAATATTGAAGTCTTTTCCTCAGCAATACGAGAAGGTTCGTTTTTTCTCCAATTATGCTGAGATGCACGAATCATGAAATTTCTGTACACATTTTCTTTTATAATTCTAACAATCTTCGCTCTCATTGCCAAAAGCAACATAGAAATACCATACTCAATAGCCACAAGAATCATATCCTTCTCTATAGCTGAACGGTGAACTCCTAATTCTCTTATTGCATCTTCCTTGGAAAACAAAAATGCTCCACTGATTGCAGTAGCCATTTTTTCTATTTGTTTTATATCCATATCCGCAGACCAATTAAAGCACAAATGAGCTAGCTCGTGTGCAATTGTTGAACGCTGACGTTCAGGATTCATGTTACTGTTGATAACAATATAAGGACGTTTATTGACAAAACCGTTTTTACCAGAAAACTTATCATTGTCTATATCCAATTTATAAATCAAAATTCCAGTGTTCTCAAGAATGGAAATCAAATTACAAACGGGTCCATTCTTTGACAGTTTCAACCACTCTCTCATTGCATCGGCATTTGCTTCAGCATCACCAGATAACTTAACCTGATTGCATAACGGAACGTCGGGCAATACACTACTTCCAAGGATATCAACAACAGTAAAGAACCGATTATAATATTTCTCAACGCTCTCCCCAATCAAATCTTGAATTGATACCGGCAAAGTAGAATTTTTCCTGAAGGCACCATGATTATATATCAAATTGTCATTTTGCGGAGCAACTAGCTTCGCTATTTCAACATTAAATATACTGGCAATTTTCTTCAAGGTATTAATATCAGGATTTCGCAATCCATTCTCATAATTTGATATTGCCATGCTAGTTACATTTAGCTGTTTGGCCAAAGCAGAAAGAGTCATCTTATTTAGCAAACGATAATACTTAATATTTTTCCCAACCATAATCTCAGCTCCTCCCTGTTTATATTTTATCATATTATTTAAAAAAGTAAACAGCTGATTAAAATAGCATCTGACTTTCCCTCACACAGCAATATGCTTTTCATCACCTTAACTCCAATCCAAAGCTATCTCTTGCTTCATATTTCTAACCTCAAAAAAATCAAGGGGACAGGTACCTTGGTTTTTTTAATTACATTTGTTCAAACATATTCTGTGTGTAACTCTTAATGTCATTTGAATTAATCATGTTATATTTATCTTTTACTGCACTAAAGTAATCTCCAATTTGACCTTTTTTAATAATTAGGTCTGATGCAGTCGCTACCGAAAGTTCTCCCCTTGTAGACAACCACGGAGTTTCTGAATGCGTAAATCCTTCAAGAACCTTTCCACTGTAGCAACAAATATTTTTTATCACACTATCAAGGATTGCTTTCTCTGATGATGAAAAAATAGAATCATCAAATTCACTATTACCCTCAATTGAATCATATCTATAATCACGGTATCTGAAATATATATCTCGATAAACCGGTCCATGAACCCATGCCTCACATTCCTCTGAAAAGAGAAACGTTTTGTAAAAAGCATAATAAAAACCCTGGATGTAATACAATGCTTTCTGTAATGCTAATGGTGTAATGTCTTCACACTGACTCAGCAAATATTCAATAGCCAAATCTATCTTTGGCTTTGTGCTCCCTGTCCTTCCAAGAAGTTCATCCACTGCTCTTTTGCTCTTCTCGTAGGATGCGGTAGTTTTCAAATTTCCTTTATTGCTTTCAAGGATTTCTGCATAATAACATGGATCATCATAGATCTTCTGAAGAATTACAGAATACTGCTTTGTTGGCATATCTCCATCACAATAACGGGAAAATGTTTGTTCGCCCCAGCCAATTAAAAGGGAAAGTGGACGTTTTCCAATTGCATACTTTTCTGGTATTGCTAAAATTAACTCCTGTGATACAATGTTATTCTTTTCTCGATATACATCATGTAGTGCTTTCAAATTAAAATCATTTATTTCCGCAACATAAATTTCCGAACCACAATCCACGCAACGTGCTTCTTTCCCTATATAAGAATATTTCTCACCTTTAATAGTTCCTTCCATTTCTTTTCCATTAACCGTAAAAGCAACATCATTCCTACATTCTTCACAAAATACTTTTCTTTCACTCATAACAATGCCCCCTTTCGATTCTCAACTTACCTAAATAGGTAATCAATCGGCTTATTTCGTTTATGAAAAGATATTAAAACAAGGTGCATCTTTGACGAAAATCAAGGGGATAAGTTCCTTGATTTTGTCCCCTGCTTTTTGTCTTATATCTTTGCCAATAAATTCGCCTT
>JAQUGH010000095.1 GCA_028684195.1 Clostridia bacterium
CTCTCTAGTAGGTCACGGGGCTTACGCCCCAGTGCCCCTATTCAAAACCGTACGTGTGCTATGTCGGCTAAGTCAGAGGAGTTACCCCCTCTTTCTCGCCTAAGAACTGTACGTGTCACTTTCATGACATACAGCTCAAGCATACTTTTTATCTGAATTGTCTTGACTTTTTATTTTAGCAATATACTTTTTGTCACGCATTTTAAAGTATTCTCTCAAAGTTACATCATAAGGACTCGCAGTATGTTTTATCATTATGTGTCTTATTATTGGTGTCTGCATCATTTTTTTCAGTTGCCTGTTTTTTATTGGGTCTGTAAGCATCCACTTATTTTTACTTTTACCCTTCAAATCAGGTTTATAGTATCTCTTATTTATCCATTTAGCTGATTTTTCAGGGTGTAATTGTAGACTTACAGTTTAAACGCTCCAAAAATTAAATACATTTTGCAAATTAAATTAACTCGTCAATTAAAATAATGAAAGGAGAAGGCCCATTCAAAGTCCCTTCTCCAGATCTGAAACAGAACTATAAAAATAGTTCCCAACGGTAATTATGATAATAGATAATCGTGTTAATTTCAATACTTATAGAGAAAAAATATTAGATAATTATTCCCAGTTCGACTATGTTTGCCCAAGATGTGGCGCAAAACATTCGCTTATAAGACATGCAATATATGAAAGAAACGTATGCTATATAGATAATGGTAATAACATTTGTGACAATAAAATACAAGTATTAAGGCTTAAGTGTAAATCTTACAATAGCACCCATGCCATTTTACCTAATGACGTTATTCCGTATTGAATATATCCTGCATTCCCGAATTTTATAACGAGGGTGGAGTTATATCCAATGCCTTGTAGATTTCAACTTGCTTTTTAGTTATCTCACCTAAGATTCTACCATGTTCAGGTGCTTCAAATAGCTCAATTATATCTAATTCATCTAGCAATCCTTGAAGTGTCCATTTTTCAAATGGCTTTGCTTCTTGCATCTTCTTTTTTACATAACACAAATAAATAAGTGCAACAAATTCAACAAAAAACTTTCCATTAAGCGATAGTTCGGAAGAAACTTGCATTCTTCTAAAGTTTAGTCTTTCTTTTAGGTTACCAAATCCTTTTTCAATAATATCTTTACTACGATAAAGAGAAAGAGCTTCAAATGGGTCACTAATTTCGTTCGATAGTAACGCAAAATAGCCGTAGTTTTTAGCGGTTTCAAGCATTACATCTTCTTTTGCTTTGATTTTATATCCACATTTTGGTGTTTTTGTAACTTCAAAAAACTTGTCATAGTCTTTTAAACGATATTCTCTTCGCTTGTTTTCTTTTAGGTCGTTATATAGGCTCGTTAAGTACTCATTAAAGTCAGTCTGATCTTTTGTCGCTTTCTCTGGATTATAAAAAAGCAACAAATATGCTCGACTTTTGTCTTTGAGTACGTCCCCTTTATATGGTCTCTCTTGTTCATAATCCCATTTAATTTTCTTACACAAACCATAAGCTCCAAATTGTGTTTGCAGATTTGACCAAAGTTTAAGATTCTCTCTTTCTTCATCCAAAACTTCTTTTACATATTTTAACCCGAGTTTTACTCCAATTACAAATTTCTGATGGTTCTTATAAAGTTTATTGATATTGTCTCTACTGTAAAACCCTCTGTCTAAAACGATGTTAACTTTTTTATATCCCATCACATTAAATTCACCCATTAGTTGCTTGACGGTTTTAACATCTGAAATGTTACCAGGTAATTTGCGATAATAAAAAATAAGGTCTAGTTGGTACAATTTCACCAGTGTTAATATCTACTTTCCCTATAAGTTTTCTATTTGCTCTTGATTGTTGTTTTTCTTTATCCCAATAAGCCTCATTATTATAAGCATATGTAATCCCTGTTATCTTATTTGTTTGATAAATAATCCCCATATCAATTTATCCCCCCTCGTTATATACTGTAATGTATAACGAGGGGGGTCAATATAAAACCGTTGAAATTATTTGTTTTACAACGATTTTAGAATTTTTCATCGTTATACTTTCTGGGAATCTAGGATTCATACAAATCAACCGGCAAGAAAAAAACACGTTAATGGCAAAAATCAGTCAACTAACATATAACATTAAAAGTAATATCATATTTTTCCAATATTATCCGCTACAATTCCGGTATTGGTAAAATTATTTCTTAAAAGTTCAAGATACATCCTGTTCCCAAACTTTCCTCCCGTCATATTATCTACTGATTTCATCATTCTCAGCAATATAAGTTTTTGTGACTCTATAGAAAGTTTAGTCTTTTTAGCAGCCTTGTTATACTCATTAAAAATTTCAGTTTCAACCTCATCAAACGAATAAATAGTTTCTTTTTCATCTAAAGAATAATACATTTTTATATAACAATCAAAAATAAAATCATCATTAACATTTCTGCAATTATAATACGTATAAAACATAAATCGTTCAAAAGGTGCCACTAATTCTAAAACACTTGTATCACGATAAATATCTTCTGCTTCTTTATTAAAAGAAGCCTTTACTAATTTTACTATGCCTTTTCTATTTTCTTTAATTTCATATTCCATAAAATATTTGCAGTCCTTTGTGCATTTTATTTCTAAAACTTTTTTGGTTCCACAGCATGTTGAGCAAATAACTTGATTTAAAGCTGGACAATCTCTAGAAAATTTTATTTTTTTATTACAAAGAACACATTTTGACATTTTATTTCATTACCTCATCTTTCATTTAAATTTGAAGGACAATCACGCCTATCAAATTGTATCAAATATATAGCATAATTTCCATAGCTTTATATAGCTTTATATGTACTATTCTTTATTGACCCCTATTCTTTATTGCTTATATTTTCTCAGATTCAGATCATCTTTTTGTCTCGTATTATAGATATCCCGACCTAGCTCCTGTTATAAAAAACAGTAGAACACTTCTTCCTCTTCGAGCATAATCTAAATTTCTTGATTTTCAAGTTGATTAGATAGATGAAGAAAGAAAAGTAGAAACAAAAGAAAAAGAGACAGGTTATCCTGTCCTTTCGTAACATTTCCTATTTATGATGATTTATTGTTAATCATTTCATCTATTTTGTTTTTCACCTTATCAATAATACAATTATTTAATGCTCCAAATCTTTTAATGACTATATCCTGTGACAAAGTATAAATTTTATCTGCTCGAATTTGTGAATCTACTTTTAACTCACCTTCTGATAAATCATCTGTTTTAATCATAATTCCAAATCTCATATCTGAAAGGTTTGACGTTATTGCTACAACAAGTATATCATTCGTACTTTTATTATAATCGTTATTAGAAAGAATAAGCACAGGTCTTCTTTTATTTGATGACAAATTTGTAAAAGGTATTGGAACCAACACTATATCTCCCTGTTTAAACATTATTCCATACCTCATCATCTTTTGAATTATTCCAGAAATCCAAACTACTCTCACTTGCTTTCATCAAATCTTGAAAATTATCTTTTTTATTTTTCATCTTTAAATAGCCTGCAAAATTAAATAATTCTCCTATATCTTTCTCCGGTAAACTTTCGATTAGCTCAAGAAGCTGTTTCTTTGATACACTCATTTACAACCACCTTCCTAAGTAATATTTCTAAAGATATTATACTCCATAAAATACATTATTCATATTCTCATTTTTATTTTTCATCTTTAAATAGCCTGCAATATTAAATAAAATTAAATAATTCTCTTATATCTTTTACGTCATAGACTTTTGGTTACTTTTATTTACCACATTGGGAGCAAAAAAATTTACCATGGTTAGTGTATAATAAAAGCTAAGTAAGCTTGTTTTGGGATGATGAAACGATTTAAAACCTGTTTTCTTTGGCTTGTTCAGAAATTCCATTATTCCTTGATTTTTTAACACAAAGAAATATATATGGAGGATAAAAATGAAGGTAATTGGTCTCGATATAGGAACAACAACGCTATGTGCATTACTAGTCGATAGCGTAACCGGTAATGTGCTTGAAGTAGAAAAAACTGAAAATAACTTTGCTATAGAATCTCCTGATGTTTGGGAAAAACTTCAGGATCCTAATAAAATTTTGTTTAAGGCGAAGAAATTGGTCAAATCTTTCGTTAAAAAACACACTCTAATCGATGCAATTGGTGTTACCGGACAAATGCACGGTATTGTTTATCTAGATACACAAGGTAATGCTGTTAGCCCGCTTTACGGATGGCAGGATGGTTGTGGAAATCTATTCTTTGAGGATGGCAAAACCTATGTATCTTATCTTACTGAGCAAACGGGGTACTCATTAGCAACTGGTTATGGAGCAGTTACTCATTTCTATAACATAAAAAACGGACTTGTTCCTAAAAATGCAGTTCAATTTTGTACAATACATGACTATGTTGCTATGAAACTTGCAGGAATCAATGAACCCATCATTCATAGTTCTGATGCAGCAAGTTTGGGTATGTTTGCTTTACCGAAAGCCGAATTCGACTATGAAGCACTCAAAAATGTGGGTATGCAAGTAAGTTTTTTCCCTAAGGTAGTGAATCGCTTACAAATACTAGGCAAAAATATAAATGGGATACCAGTAGTTGTTGCAATTGGAGATAATCAAGCAAGCTATATTGGTTCCGTGAAAGACATGAAAAATAGTATTCTGGTAAATGTGGGAACAGGTAGCCAGCTTTCCGTGATGTCTGATCATTTTATACAGAATAAAGGAATAGATACAAGACCTTACATGGATAAATCCTATCTGTTAGTAGGCGCTTCTCTCTGCGGTGGTAGTGCCTATGCTAATCTTGAATCCTTTTTTCGCTCTGTTGTGGAAATGGCTGGTTTTTCATGCGACAGTTTGTATCCCAATATGAATGCTCTTTCTGAAAAATTTATTGCACTTGAAGATAAACTTACAATAGCAACGCAATTTAGTGGTACACGAGAACACCCTCAAAATCGAGGTTCTATTCAAAATTTAGGTATTAAGAACTTTACGCCACAGCACTTTATTGTTGGCGTATTGGAAGGTATTGTTGAAGAATTATATCAAATGTACAATAGGATTAAAAATCTGCCAGATTTCACACCTACCACACTGATTGGTTCAGGTAACGGTATACGCAATAGTATTGTCATGCAACGCATGTTTGAGGATAAATTTGGAATGAAAATGAAAATTCCTGTTTATCAAGAGGAAGCGGCTTATGGAGCGGCTTTGACAGCAATGGTGGGTATTGGTTTTTATGACAGTATTGAAAGTGCCCAAAAAATAATACAGTTTAAATAATTTTTTTATATGTATATTTCTCATGATATTAACGTATATATACAGTATTTTACTATAGATTTTTATTTATTTTTATTGTATAATAATATTGTGTTTATTTTTAATAGTATTATACTATCTTAATAAATCTGAATTGAAAGGATAGATGATTAACATGGATAACAAAATAAATAAAAAAATACAAGAACATGGTATTACCTTACGCAGATATAGTGGCTTTAATTTCAGTCATCCTTTTACCCTAAAAACAATAGAAACACATAGTCAATACTATTTTGATAAGTTTATTGGAAAAATACGTTTAAAAGCAATTGTTCTTGATCTTGATGATACAGCACTTACATCTGAAAAAAAAATACTAATCTCAAACTTGAATGAAATCAGAGAACTCAAAAGAAAAGATCCTAATATGACGACCGCCTTTGCAACTGGAAGTGGAGTTCATCAAGCAAAACGCCATGCTGAGCAAGTAGAGATAGATTTTCTTATCACTGATAATGGAGGAGCAATTTTTGCTAGAAAAAACACAAAATATATATTATTAAAACATTATCCCATTCCAAAAAAAGAAAGCTTAGCAATTTCCAACAAAATAATTGAACTTTCTAAAGAAAATCCAGATATGATATACCATTTCAGTACTCCCTTGAATTTTATTATTGCAGATGGCGAACATAATTTTAAAAGGGCACATGATGTGTTCTATCCAAACGAACCATTTGGTGATGGTGTTTTACAGGTCAGTGATTTTACTGAAATAGAAAAAAAAGGATTAAGCAAAGATATAATAAAAATATGTGTTGACTTTGGAAAAAGCGAAATTGGTAAAAAACAATGTCTTGAATTCGAATGCTTTTTGAAAGAAAATCAAATTAATTATTTTCCAACTACAGATTCTAAATTTGAGATTGCACCTGATGGTGTAAATAAAGGTACTGCTATTCTAGAAATATTAAAAACATTAAAATCAAGAGGAATTCCTATAAGACCAAAAGAAGTAGTTGCTATTGGTGATTCTGCAAACGATGAGCCAATGTTTGAATTAGGATTTCAATCTTTTCAACCGTCTAATGGAAAATCACGTGTACCTGTACAAAGATTAACAAGAAGCAATAATGAACCATTTTTAAAAGAGGCTGTAGATGAATTTAAAACGCATACAACACCTTATTTACTTGCAAAAATAAAAGAAGCTAAAGCATATGTGAGAAATTCTCTTTCAACTGAAACTTCATCTAGTAGAAAAAGAGAAAGAGAAAGAGAAACTGAAATAGAATTATAATGCGATTTTCTAAGAAACACAAGATAAGCAACGAAACATAAACAAAGGGACAGAACTTCTGCCCCTTTGTTTATGTTTAAAATTTCTTGATTCCAAACTAATTTTAAATTGTGATTTAATAAATTGTTTTTCAAAGTATTTTCGTAGACTTAAAGAAAAATCCGATCCTCTGTTTATTATAAAAAATAATAGTATCGAAGCTGTAATGCTTAATGTAGATGATTATGAACACCTTCTCGAAGTACAAGAAATGTATGAAGAACTACAACTTACCAGCCTAGCTCTTCGTAGACTTGAAAAGCCCACACTAGGTCAGGATTTTGACAAAATCCTTGCTGAAAGGGGTCTCTCCATTGAATCCTTACAAGATTAAGTTTTTCAAAGAAGCAGAAACTGAATTCAAAAGCCTAGATAACAACCTATTTCTTAAGATTTCAAAAGTCCTTGCTAAACTTTCTGCTAATCCATTAGCTTATAGTGAACCCCTTGGTCAGAAGATGGGTATAAATCTTACTGGTTTAAGAAAAGTATATGTAGATAATAAAAGAGTTCGCGTGGTTTTTATGATTCTTGATAATCGCCTTATTATTCTTGTTATATCTATAAATAAAAGGGATAGAGGCAAAGTGTATCATTTAACAAATGCCCGTATTGATGCTTATGAATCTCTTTTTGAAAAACTTAAGAACTCTGCCATAGATTTTGATGATATTTTCAAAACCTAATACTAGCAAAAGTTTCCACAAAGGTATTAGTCGTCTCTAATTTTTATATTTATTGATATATTTGAATAAGTAAGAAACAAAGGATTAAGCAACAATATAATAAAAATATGCGTTAACTTCAAGAAAAACGTGATTGTTAAAAAACAATATCTTAAATTAAAAGAAGCTAAAGCATATGTGAAAAATTCTCTTTTAACTGGAGCCTCTTCTAGTAGAGAAAAAGAAACTGAAATAAAATTATAATGCTCATTTCTAAGAAACACGAGATAATCAATGCAACATAAACAAAGGGACAGATCTTCTGTCCCTTTGTTTATATCTAAAATTTCTTGATTTCAAAGTAATTTTAAATTGCGAATTAATATTACCATATTGGTAAAAAGAAGCTCGAATAAAAGTGGACAAAGAGAACCGTCCCTATTGTCCATAAACTACAGCCATCTTCCACTATTCTCCAAAAAGCGTCCCCTTTCCCTCTCATTCAGCCTCTCATAAGCTTCTTGAGTCATTTCCCTAGATACTATACGCGTATCACGCAACGCTTCTCTATTTTGTTCACACTCTGGATCTATACCATCTTCTATATTTTTAACAACTCCATCGCACGCTGCTATAAAAAC
>JAQUGH010000096.1 GCA_028684195.1 Clostridia bacterium
AAGACATTTTGGAGTAAGTCATCATACAATTACAGCTTTAAGTAAAGTAGCCCTTGGCTCTACTAATGTTGTATTACCAAAGCTTAGTCTCATTGAAAAGGAAAGGGTTTTTAAACAGTTAAATACTATTCCCCTCAATAAGCACCAAATTATTGTGGGTAATGGACAAAGGGGAATTAAAAAAGCCAAAGATATAGGTTTAAAATTAAGTCATATGGGTAGAGAATATGAAGATGATAAAGCTTTCTTTTTAACAGCCTCAGCAGTTGGAGAAGAAGTTGCAGACAAAGTAACTAATCAAATTTATAATTCGATATTGTAAAATATACTAAGGGGGATTTAATGTGGAGGAAAAGTTAAATAAAAGATTAAAGGAAGAAAAAGGAAACTATCTTCATTATTGTATTGATGAAGTCACCTTGTCAAATGGTCATATTTCAACAAGAGAAATGGTAACTCATCCTGGTGCTGTTGCAATTATTGCTTATACTGCAAACAATGAAATTATTTTAGTAAAACAGTATCGTTACCCTGTTAAAGAAACACTATATGAAATTCCTGCCGGAAAATTAGAAAGTGGAGAAATGCCTGATGCTTCAGCTAAAAGGGAGTTGGAGGAAGAAACCGGATTCGTTGCGAAAAGATGGGAAAAAGTATCATCTTTTTATACCGCTCCCGGATTTAGTAATGAGAAAATGCACTTATTTATGGCAACTGATTTGATAGAAAAAACAGCACATCCAGATCCGGATGAAATTATTGTGTATGAGAAATTTACCTTAGAAAAAGCTATAAAGATGATCGAAACAGGTGAAATAAAGGATAGTAAAACTATGTTTGCATTAATGTGGCTTGAGAAAAGAATGACTATAAAGTACTAAATGAATTGGAGTAATGTATGAAAGAACTATCTGCATTCAATTATAACCATATTAATGTTGCTTATAATCTATCAGGTGCAGTTGAAGCAGTAAAAATGGGCAGGTTTGTTGTATTGGTAGATATCATTGATATGTCTACTTCTTTTGAAGCTGTAAGCGAGGCAGGTGCATATAGCTTATGGGGAGCTTCTCCATCAGAAAAGGATTTACCATATGTGAATCCTTTTCTGATTGGGAAAAAAGCAGCCCAAGAGGCTAAGGAAAAAGCAACTGGACTGATTATAATAGCAGAACCACGAAATGGATCAAACAATGAAAGAAAGAAAAGAGCTATTAAAGTTATAAATGGTGTTGAATCAGAAGGTATTCAAGTAGAAGCTATTGTTCCTAATTTGGGTGCTGAAACTGCAAAAATATTGGATTGGGAAGATAAGGTGGTTATTGCGGTAACAGATTGTGGTGGAGTTATTTTTGATGCGGTTTATCAACTTGGAGGGAAACTTACTACAGCTACAGTTGCAAGAACAATAAAAACAAAAGGAATTGATGTAGCATTAAAAGGCATAAATAGAACAATGCTTATGGCAAATAATTTGCCAATTACTTTTGTAGCAGCAAGTAGTAATGCTTTGGAAGATGTTTTGGCTGTTCATTATTTAGCTCAATTAATGATACAGGAGAATTAGCTATTCGTGGATAAATTTATATTGATATTAGTTATATTACCTTTTAATTTTTCATAGTAATAACATGATGGAATTTAATCCCATTGTTATATTACTGAAGAATTAAGGGGAAGGTAAATTTGAAGAAAATAAAAAATAGAATTATAAGATATATCTATGAAAGTTGGTGGATCTTTCTTTTAGTAGGTTTGTGTTTTATAATAGGATTGTTTTTTGGATTTTTAGGTGTAAATTCCTTAAATGCTGAACAAATTTCATTATTAGAATCTATTTTTTCAGATAGTTTAACTCACTTTGAAGAAAATTTGAATTTAATAAGTACAACTAGACAAACCACGATAAAAAGTCTATCTAATTTGGGGAAAATATTTGTATTTGGATTAACCGTTATCGGAATGCCTATAATATTAGCCATGATTTTTACACGAGGATTTGTATTAGGCTTTACCATAGGATTTTTAATAAAAGAAAAATTATGGCAAGGTTTTTTAATTTCGTTACTTGTAATTGTACCTCCTAATATTTTGTCAATAATATCCTATATATTTGGAGCAGTGGTAGCAATAAATTTTTCTCTTTTTTTAATAAAGGGACAAAGTCAAAGAAAGATTAAAACCTCACAATATTTTTTAGAATATATTTTTATTATGCTTGGGCTTAGTATATTATTGTTAAGTTCAGCGCTAATTGAAGGTTATTTGTCACCTCTTTTTTTAAAATTATTTTTCTGAGTCATATTATTGTTATTTTATGTTCATAATAACTAGTAGATGTTTTAATGAATGCTAGGTGATATTGTTAAGATGGAAAAACAGAATATAAAAAACAAAACCTTTGTAAAGGATAATATCGTACCAACTGAAATGGGTTCAGCACATTTTGTTAGTTTAGATCATAAAGGCAATACTTATAATGATGAAATTAAGTCGAACTCATATCATCAGAATTTTTCCGGTCCACCCTGGAGCCTTGAACCAAGTATGAAAGCTGTTTGTGATGAAGCCGGTATTGACTATAATATGTTTGTAACTTCATTATCAGCTAATAAAAGCGATCTGGAAATGGCACAAGAATTTAATCTTAGTGAGAAAACTATCTCTGGATTGCGAGAGCGTTATTTTAATGTTGAAGCTATAACAGGAAATTATGGTCAAGACTAAAGTTGTTTTAAAATTAATCTAGTTTAAATTAAAGGAAGTACTTTATTACTTTGTAATGAAGCACTTCCTTTGATTTAAACTACTTATTTTCGGGAAAGACTATATTTTTCTTTTTGCGTTCTACATATATGGCAGGCTCAGGGCAAACTTTTTCACACATACCACAAATAATACATCCTTCAATCCTAGTTTTTACCGTAGGTGTTCCCATAAAACCAAGTTCATCTGACCAATAAATAACATTGGTTGGACATTTTTCAATACAAAGACCACACCCTTTACATAACTCGGGAAATACTGTCCAAGTACCCTTAGCATTTTCCTGAGTCGTTTGTTTCCAAACTAAAGCATTTTCATTCATGGTATCTCTCCCTTACATAATTATATTTTAAGAATTATAGTAAGTTAAAAAATTCACTCTCACAAAACATCACTTTATATCGTAACCCGTAAAAATAATATTATTCATTGATATTTGTTTTTTTATTCTAATTTTATAATATACTCATAAACATGTATTGAAATGGAGGGGTTATAGATGATATTAACTATCTTAAATTGGAGAAAAAAGCTGATAATTATACTAGCATGTGTTTTATTAATATTAGGCTTAAACAGTTTACACTTCGTTCTTCTTTCTGGAAGGTTAGAGGATGATGTTTTAAATCAACCTGAAAAAGTTCAAACTGAATTAGAACATATTACAAAAGAATAAAAAAATATATAGAGGAAAACTTACTCAATTGTTGAATATAGTCTATAGATGTTTCTAGAGGAGGCAATATAATAGTTGGATATACTATTAAGTGAATTTATTGAGTATCTTCAAATTGAAAAAGGATTATCAATAAATACATTAAAATCTTATAAAAGTGATTTGAAAAAATTCATGGTTTATTTAAATTTAAAAGATAATATTGCTTTAGAAAAAATAAATAATGATTTTCTTTCTGGATATATTTATTATTTAAAGAAAAATAATGATTCTCCAGCTTCTATAGCTAGACAAGTTTCTTCTTTAAGGGGATTTTTTAAATTTTTATATATGGAACATCATCTTAATACAAATCCGGCTACATACCTTGAAACACCTAAATTACCTCAAACATTACCCCATGTTCTTAATGAAAAAGAAGTAAATACTTTATTATACGCGTCTGACGGGTTAAATCCATTACAACTGAGAAACAAAGCTATGTTAGAATTACTTTATGCAACAGGTATGCGTGTGTCTGAACTAGTAAATATTGAGCTTCGTCAATTAAATATCGAGATGGCATATATACGTTGTATTGGTAAGGGTAATAAAGAGCGTATTATACCAGTAGGTTCAATGGCGGTTAATAGTGTGAAGAATTATCTTAACAGTGGAAGAGGCAAGTTGATTAAAAATTCTCAAGAAAATCATTTATTTGTTAATAATCATGGAAAAGGTATGACGAGACAGGGCTTTTGGAAAATTTTAAAAAAGTGTGCAATTGAATCAGGTTTTGATAAAAATATATCTCCACATACATTGAGACATTCCTTTGCCACACATTTATTAGCAAATGGAGCAAATTTACGTTCTGTTCAAGAATTATTAGGACATACTGATGTTTCCACTACTCAAATATATACACATTTAACCAAAGGTAAATTAAAGGAAATTTACCTCAAAACACATCCTAGGGCATAATCAGAGAAGGAGGCGCTAGTATTTGAAAAAAACTATACTTCTTATCTTGGATAGTGTAGGAATAGGAGCTTTACCTGATGCTGAACTTTATGATAATGAACCATCCAATACCCTTGGTAATATTGCCAAAGCAGTTAATGGATTAAATCTCCCGAATTTAACTAAGTTGGGGTTAGGTAAAATTGCACCAATTTGTGGTTTATCATTTGATATAGCAGCAAAAGGATCATATGGTTATATGTCTGAAAGATCCAAAGGAAAGGATACTACAACGGGGCATTGGGAAATTGCAGGGGTTTTAACTAATAATCCTTTGCCAACATTTCCTAATGGTTTCCCTTCTGATTTAATTAAACTTATTGAAAAGGATATAGGGAAAAAAACATTGGGAAATGTAGTTGCATCAGGAACAGAAATAATAAATGAATTGGGAGAAGAACATATAAAAACAGGTTATCCTATTGTTTATACGTCTGCAGATAGTGTATTCCAGATTGCAGCCCATGAGGAGGTTTTACCTCTAAATGAACTTTATACTATATGTAAAAAAGTCAGGAAACTTCTTAGAGGTCAATATGCAGTGGGGAGAGTTATCGCCAGACCTTTTGTGGGTGATATAGGAAATTTTGTTCGTACAGACAATAGACATGATTATTCTTTAAATCCACCACATTCCACAGTATTAGATGCTTTTAAGGATAATGGTAAAGAAGTAATAGCTGTTGGAAAAATAAAAGATATCTTTGCCGGACAAGGTATTACTAAAAGTATACCCACAAAAAATAATATGGATGGTATTAATAAAACAATGCTAGCTTGGAATCAACTTAAAAGTGGTTTGATTTTTACAAATTTAGTTGAATTCGATTCTAAATATGGACATCGTAATAATATTAAAGGTTATGCAAATGCTTTAGAAGAATTAGACAAACGTATACCTGAACTTCTTGAATTGGTTGATAATGAAGGTGTTTTAATTATTACAGCTGATCATGGTAATGATCCTACAACAAAAAGTACAGATCATAATAGAGAATATGTTCCTCTTATTATTTATGGGAAGAATATTCAACAAGATGTCAATATTGGAATGAGAAAAACATTTTCTGATATTGCAGCTACTTTAAGTGAACTTTATGATCTTGATTATAGATGTCAAGGAGAAAGTTTTTTAAATAAAATTTATGATGGCGGTGATGAAAAATGAGAGCTGTAGACATGATTTTAAAAAAAAGAGATGGGGAGTTTTTACAAGAGAAAGAAATACATCGGTTTATTGAGTATTATATTAAGGGAATGATACCTGATTATCAAATGTCTGCTATGTGTATGGCCATATATTTTAAAGGCATGAATTCAAAAGAGGTATCAAGTTTAACAATGGCTATGGCTAATTCAGGTGATACAGTTGATCTTTCACCTATTAGTGGAATCAAAATTGATAAACACAGCACTGGTGGTGTTGCTGATACGACAACCTTAATTGTAGGACCATTGGTTGCTGCTGCCGGAGTACCTTTTGCTAAAATGTCAGGACGAAGTTTAGGTTATACCGGCGGAACAATAGATAAGCTAGAAAGTATTCCCGGTTTTCAGACTTCTATTAATCAGGAACAATTCATTAAACAAGTTAATGAAATAAATCTTGCTATAATAGGGCAAAGCAAAAATTTAGCACCTGCTGACAAAAAGTTATACGCTATTCGTGATGTAACGGGTACTGTATCCTCTATTCCTCTTATTGCCAGTAGTATAATGAGTAAAAAGATTGCTGGTGGAGCAAACAAATTATTATTAGACGTAAAAACTGGCAATGGAGCCTTTATGAAAAATAAAGAGGACGCTTATGAGCTTGCTAAGACCATGGTAACAATTGGTCAAGAAGTGAATAAAGAAACTATAGCTATTGTTACTAATATGGATCAACCATTAGGGACAGCCGTAGGAAATTCTCTTGAAGTTGAAGAGGCAATTTTAACATTGCAAGGTAAAACAAAAGGTCCATTAAGAGAATTGTGTTTATATTTAGGAGCGCATATGCTTGTATTGGCCGATAAAGTAAAGGATATTGACGAGGGAATCCCACTTCTAAATAATCTTCTGGAATCTGGTGCAGCTTTGAAAAAACTTGAAGAAATGATAAATGCCCAAGGTGGTAATGGTGAAGTTGTGAAAAATACATCATTATTACCACAAGCAGTTGGTAAACATCAAGTAAAAGTACGTCAGGATGGTTATATAAACTTTGTTGATGCGGAAGCATTAGGATTTGCAGCTATGATTTTAGGTGCAGGTAGAGAATATAAGGATTCAAAGATAGATTTGTCAGTTGGGATAAAGATTCACGTAAAAAGAGAAGATAAAGTTAAAGCAGGACAAACTTTATTGACAATTCACTATAATGATAAGGTGAAACTTGAAGGTGCTCTTAAAATAATACCTAAAGTTTTTCAGTTTGCTAATTATGAAGTAGAACCTGAACCATTAGTATATGGTATGGTTTCACAAAGAGGACGTTTTACGCTGAATCTAAAATTATAAAGTAAAACTTTTTTAGTGAGCCTTTCTTATTTCGCACTGAAAATCGGATGTTGGAAATGTTTGGATATTAAATATGTAGCTGCGCAGAAAAAACTTTCTAGTTTACATAATATCAATTATCGGAAGTAAAAAAATAAACAAAAAGAAGAGATTTTTTGATAATCTCTTCTTTTTTGTTTTGCAAAAATATTTAAATATGCTACTAATTCTACATTACTAATACTTAATAAATAGGAACATTAATTATATCACCAGGTTGTAGAATATCAGTATTATCAATTTGATTATACTGTTGAATAGTATCAATATAGCGTCGTATATCTGTAGTATTATTATCATATTTATCTGCAATGCTCCAAAGCGAATCTCCTTGTTTTACAATAACTGCAACATATTCTATTGGTGTACAAGCTTCAATCACCGAGGGTTTAAACATTTGATATGACAACATAGTAATAAAAAAAAATATTAACAATGATACAGCTCGCTTTTGCCTTCTTAACTCATTTTTTCTGATCCTTCTGCTACTATATGTACACATAATAAATCATCTCCCAAACATGTGTTCTTATATAGAATATACCAGAACACATGTTTGGTGTCAAGGAAAATATATAATTTTTTGATCTCCCCACTGGCATTTTTAGATACCACCTTCTTAACTACTGATATAATGACATATGCTTCTTCATCTTGGTGGATTCCTCCATCAGTATCAACATCTTTTAGTCCATAGCTTCCTCTTAGGGAATGAATAAGTTCGTGTGCTAATACTAGTTCTCGTCCTGTATAGATGGGATTACCATTTACATCGTATAAAGGTGGAACGTTTTTGGAGTCGATGATTATTATTTGATTTTCTCGGTTGTCTCCTATGGTTATTGCTCCACCGTTTCTACCAAATTTGGTTTTTGTTATTTTTCCATTTTCAT
>JAQUGH010000097.1 GCA_028684195.1 Clostridia bacterium
ATACCTCATTCCTCACATAGCTCGAGACTCAAAATTCGAAACTCGAGGTTCGATTTAGTGGATATTCGGGAATAGCTTAACGATGGTTTAACAATGGTTTAACAATAGTTTAACGATGGTTCAACGATGGTTCTGTTTTATCCATCATTCTCTTTCTATCCAACTACTCAGTGCAATTCAAGCGAAGCTTGAATCAACGAACTCCCCTTTATTTAACGATGGTTTAACGATAGTTTAACAATTGTTCAAAAATGGTTTCCCCTTTCCAACTGACCAACTGACCAACTACACATTATCGAGTTATAAAATTATAAAAGCCTGACCCCATTATTTGTTTGCCTCAATTACCATTCTAAATACTCCACGCAGTTCCTCAATCCTCAATTTATACAAAACACAGTTACCTATCATAACCGGCAAAACAAGATTTATATATTCCCCACTTCTCTTTTTATCATTAAGCGCAACAGTTACCAGTTCATCAGCAGTATATGTCGTATTATACGGAAGTCCATTGTTTAGAAGCACCTCTTTAATTTGCGGATATAGATTGTCTTTTGAAATTCCCAGCTTATATGAAGCCTTCGCCGCCATAGCAAGACCAATCCCCACTGCGTGTCCGTGTGATATTTTGTACTCGCTACATTTTTCAATTGAATGGGCAAATGTATGACCTAAATTCAAAAGCTGCCTTAAACCTTTGTCAAACTCATCTTTCAAAACCAAATCACGTTTTATTTTGATACAGTGTGTCACTACATCTTCCAAGCAATCGTTTACCTTAGTATTTAAGATAATATTAAATAGTTTTTCGTCTGCAATAATCCCATATTTAATAGCCTCCGCTATTCCGTCAGAAAAGATATATGAAGAAGTTCTTGATAATCTAGATAATATGTCCAAATCACATATGACAAGACTCGGTTGATAAAAAGTACCTGCAAGATTTTTGCCACAATCTAAATTTATAGCAGTTTTTCCACCAACAGAGGAATCAATGGCTGAGAGAAATGTTGTCGGTATCTGTACAAGTGGAATTCCTCTCAGATAGACCGAGGCAACAAATCCCGCCATATCACCTATCACCCCACCCCCAAGGGCAATTATAATATCGGAGCGTGTAACTCGGTTTTTTGCCAAAAACTCAAGAATTTCAGTGAACACAGCTATATTCTTTGATTGCTCACCATTTTTGAAAACGAATTTTATTACTGAAAAGCCCTCATCTTCAAGGGATTTTTTCACGATTTCACTGTAAAGGTTGTTTACTACATCATCTGTAACTATGCAGACTGTACAAGGCTTAGCAATTTTCTTTATCATTTTTCCAGCATCACAAAGAATATTTCTTCCTACTACAATTTCATATTCCCTTGAAGCTTTAACCATGATCTTTTCCACTATTTCACTTCCTGACTTTTTCAAGGTTCTTTTTTCTTTCACACTCTGGTTTTTTAGGGTTCCCTTTCATCTAACTCCCTGACTTTGTCAAGACTCTCCTTGATCTCTCTGCCCTCTTTCAATAGCTCTCTTAGCATATCCTTATCATTATTCTTTAGTGCAAAGCTATATTTTTTCAGGTTATTTATAATATCATCTACTTCGACAATTAAATTATTTTTATTCTCAAAGAAAAGCTCCGTCCACATTTCCTCATTGAGCCTTGCCACTCTTGTTAAATCTTTAAAGCTCCCTGCCGAAAACCCCTTATTTCTGAGTGCTGACGAACTTTTGACATAGGCACTGGATACAACATGAGCAAGTTGTGAGGTATAGGCAATCATACGATCATGATCATCTGGCGTAGTGATAACAACGCTATCAAAACCAAGTAAAAGGAAGAATTTTTTAAGCTTCTCTATCATCTTATCTATAGACTTATCTGCATGCGTATCAATAGGATTATCTATAGGTATCTCCATAGGATCATCTATAAGCATATTTCCCTTGCCAATATCAATATCGATATCAATGTCAATGTCAATATCACCATATGGGGTAAGGATCATTGAAGCCCCTTCAAAAAGATACTCATCAGAATACTCAAAACCTGAAAACTCTCTCCCTGCCATCGGATGACCGCCTATAAATGTAAATTTAGCTTTATCTGCTATTTCTTTAAGGCTTCGACAGATATTTCCTTTAACTCCACAACAATCAACAACAATAGCACCATTTTTAAAACTGTCTGCATTTTCTTTAATATACTTCATTGTGGCTATCGGGTAAAGTGACACTAAAACAAAATCACATTCGCCTATATTCTCATCTGTAAGTTTACCGTCAATTGCTGAGATAAGCAAAGCCTTTGAAAATGTTGCTTCATTAATATCAAACCCAAAGACAGTACAATTTGTATTTTTCTTTATTGCTTTTGCAAATGACCCTCCAATAAGTCCAAGCCCCACTATTCCTATCTTCATTTTAACCCAACTTTCAAAAGTAATTACCTACACGAAAACGGTTGTATATTGTGCACCATTTTTGCCAACTCATCAAATGCTTCAGGTGTGAGTGATTGCGCCCCATCACATAACGCATGAGCTGGATCATTATGCACTTCTATAATAAGTCCGTCCGCTCCTGCAACTGTCGAGGCAAGTGAAAGTGGTTTGACTAGCCTTGATAAACCGGTAGCGTGGCTTGGATCTACAATGATCGGCAAATGTGTCAGCTCACGAAGCAAGGGCACAGCAGAAATATCGAGTGTGTTTCTTGTGTAAGTTTCAAAGGTTCTTATCCCTCTTTCGCAAAGTATTACGTTTTGATTTCCTCCAGCCATGATGTACTCAGCACTCATTAAGAGCTCACTAAGTGTATTCGCAAGTCCCCTCTTTAAAAGTATAGGCTTATTTGTCATTCCTAGATCTTTTAAAAGCTCAAAGTTTTGCATATTTCTTGCACCTACTTGAATTACATCAACATCTTCAAATAGTGGAAGATGGGATGCGTCCATAATTTCAGTAACAATCTTCAGTCCTGTCATTTTTTTTGCCTTTAAAAGAAGTTCTATTCCTTCTTCACGAAGTCCTTGGAAACTATAAGGTGATGTTCTTGGCTTGAATGCTCCACCTCTTAAAAGTTTTGCCCCTGATTTTTTCACACTTTGGGCAATTGAGCAAAGCTGTTCTTCTGACTCAACAGAGCATGGTCCTGCTATAATTTGAAAGTTTCCTCCGCCAATTTTAACTCCTCCGATATCTACTACCGTATCATCGGGATGGAATTTTCTGTTTGCATTTTTAAACGGTTCTTGAATTCTCGTGACACTTTGCACAATGTCAAGTGCCTTGATTAAGTCAATATCGACAACTGATGTATCACCAATAAGACCAAGAATTGTCGAGTGAGCACCTTTACTTAGATGGGATTCAATGCCAATGTCTTTCAGCCAATTGATTAGATTTTCAAGTTGCTCCTTGTCTGTGTTGTTTTTTAATAAAACTATCATTTTTTTTACCCCCCACTTTTTTTAGCAGCACTACAAAAAGTTCCGTAGCGAATTTCGCTACGGAACTAAAGTTGCTGAGTTAATATTAATAAGTGCTAAATTAAGATTAACCAAAACAGCTATGTTCATCGTTTGCAGCAAAATTCAAATAAGCTTCACTCATAAAATAAGTAAAGTTAAAGTAATAATATTCTGCTGTAAACATTACGTTAGCCATCTTAGTCTCTCCTCTCCGCATCATCAATATTTTAATCATTGTATCACACTGTTTCAAGACTGTAAAGAGGAAAAATATCGGGGTCAGGCTTTTATAATTTTATATCTTTATATTCTGATAATTGTTATATACTATAGGTAGTACTTAGATGTCTCTTGCTATATCACCTCATAAGTTTAGACGATGGATGTATTGAATCTTTCATCACTCAGTGAACCGTCATGTGTAACATACAAAAAAATAACGCCAAACTATTATCGTTTGGCGCATCATCTAACTATTAAAGGTCTAACGGGTTTCTCTTACAATTCTCTAGCTAATTGATAAGCATCCCAAATGGCATACATAATGTTATGGACGTCACGTGAATCCCCAATATTATAAATAGCCTTATTGGAACCAAGCATGTCCTCATACAAGCATTTGTTTGCGCGGTAACCAATCGCTATCATGACTGTATCCGCCTTAATTTTTTTCTCGCCCTCTGGTGTCTTTATCATGACTGAAGTGTCTTCGACAACCTGTACCGTAGAATTACGGTATACGTCAATTTTATTAAAGACTAGCAAATCCTTAAGCATATCGTAATTAGCAAAGCAGATATCTTCACCGCCGCCGATCAGCTCCGGCTGTGCTTCCACAATGGTCACATTCTTACCCTGCTGACGAAGCCATAACGCAGTTTCGCAACCAACCAGACCGCCACCTACAATAACAATATTCTCACCGGCTGTTTCCTTGCCGCTTAGAATATCATCTGCTGTATAAACATGGTTTTTGCTGCCAAAGTCCAGTTTTACCGGAGTAGAACCTGTAGCAAATACAACAACTTCCGCATTAGATTTTTCAATCATTTCCTTGTCTGCTGTGCAGTTAAATTTGATTTCAATAGGCAACTTGCCAAGCTGTACTTCGTACCATTTCAGCAAAGCGCGGTCATCTTCCTTAAAATCCTGTACACTGCCGATAATAATATTGCCACCCAACCTTGCTCCCTTTTCCACAAGTGTAACCTTGTGTCCGCGGATAGCACAAACTCTCGCCGCTTCCATTCCGGCAAGCCCTCCACCAATAATTAGCACATTCTTTTTGTCTTGTGCCGGGGTAATTGCCAAAACCTTTTCTCTACCGCAAGCCGGATTAACAGCACAGGAAATTGGTAAGCCTTGAGCAAGTCTGCTTAAGCAACCCTGATGACAGGATAGACACGGACGAATATCCTCCAGCTTTTCTGTTTTGATTTTTTCCGGAAGGTACGGGTCAGCCAACAATGGTCTGCCACAAGCAACCATATCACAAGAGGTACCAAGTGCCTCACAGGCCATATCCGGATTATCCATCCGACCGGCAATGATAATAGGTACATTTACATTTTCCTTAAGCATTTTCCCAAATTCACGGTACATACCTTTTTTAAAATACATCGGTGGGTGATTCCAGTACCAGGAGTCATAGGTACCGGCATCGATGTTCAACATATCGTAACCTGCCTCTACCAGAATCTTAGCTGCCTCAATGCCCTCGGCAACATCTTTCCCCTGTTCCACAAAATCTTCACCCGGCAAAGCTCCTTGGCGAATAGCTTTGATAAAGCTCTTTATACTGTAACGCAGAGATACCGGGAAGTCTTGTCCGCAGGCTTCCTTAATCCCTTTAACAATGTCTGTGGCAATCTTCAGACGGGCTCTTAAATCACCGCCATATTCGTCAGTTCTTTTGTTAAACAGTGCAATGGCAAACTGATCCAACAGATAACCCTCATGTACAGCATGAATTTCAACCCCATCGAATTTAGATTCTTTGGCAATAACTGCACAGTTTATAAAGGATGCAATTAATTCCTTGATTTCCTCAATGGTCATTTCCCTGTGCTGAATAGAAGGATCCCAGATGTTTTCCTGCGGAGATGGGGCAATTGCATTCTTCATAAGCCCCTTTAACGCCACCCTGCCTAAACCGCCTGTAAGTTGCAGGAATATTTTAGCATCATAAGCATGAATTCTCTCATTCATAGGGAGGGTTGATTTCCTGAACATCAGGGGATTGTGCGAAGCACAAGGCAAAGCCAATGGTTCTAATTCATTGTAGTTGACATTGGTAATACCAGTAGTAATGAGACCTGTACCGCCTTTGGCACGCTCAACATAGTACTCCTGGGCGTTTTCTGTAAAACCTCCGCAGGGGTCAGCCATAGCTACCATCCCTAATGGTGCCATCGCAAACCGGTTTTTAATAGTCAGTTTCCCAACCGTAAGGGGCTCAAATAATTTTTGATACTTTTTAGACATACACATTGCTCCAATCTATTTTATATTTTTATTCGAAAACGCAACATCTCTGCTCTTAACAAGAATCCCCGATTGCTTGTCTTAAGTATATTTATACCCATTTTTGTCTCAAGTAACCAACAAAACATCGTGTATTATTAAACTTTTATCCATATTTTGTGGACGTTGCAGGGAAGGTGTAAGTGGGTGGAATTGGACTTTTATATATTTTTTATTTTTTTTACATATTTTTTTTATATATTTTTCATAATCTTGTATCTTTATATTCTGATAATTTATTCTACCTGCTATAACGTTTGAGCGGTTTGTCCCAAACTCTTCTAATTACAATATTCTATGGATAGTTTTAGATGATTCTTACTAAGTTATATTTTCATTAAATAGTATTTTTAGGAAAATTTTATCTTTGGTGGATGGGGTCAGGCTTTTATAATTTTATATCTTTATATTCTGATAATTGCATTCTACCTACTATGATGTTTGAGAGGTTTGTCCCAAACTCTTTTAATTACAATATCCTATGGGTAGTTTTAGATGATTCTTGCTAAGTTATATTTTCATTCAATAGTATCTTTAGGAAACACTTTAATTGATTTTAACCTTATTGTAACTCTTTCTCTTTGCACTCGTTGTATTATATAAACCTTTTAGCCCTGCTGAACTAGTGGCTAGAATTGATGCTTTAGCCAGAAGAGTAGATATACTTAAATCGGTTAAGAAGAAAAATACATTAACCAAAGACCCCTTTCATCTGGACTATAAAGGAAGAAGATTCTTTAAAAATAACCAAGAAATTGAGTTAACTCAGTTAGAATTCGAGATTATAAAAATGTTTTTGGAAAGCCCTGATAAAGCTTGGCACCGAGATGAAATATTAGATAAGGTTTGGGGTCAAGATTATTTTGGTAACTGGAAAACTGTTGACGTAAATATACGACGATTACGACAAAAAATTGAAGATAATCCCTCCGAGCCACAATTTATTATTACTGTTTGGGGCTATGGTTACCGATGGGGAAATGGAGGTCACAATTGAAAGGTATTAAAAAATGAATTTATTTCCTCTATCTCACATGAATTGAGAACACCTTTGACTTCCATAAGAGGCTGGGGAGAAACCATTCTATCGGGAGGACTTGCCGATAATAATGAAACAGAACGTGGTTTGAAAATAATTATTAAAGAAACTAAACGTCTTGCCCAAATGGTAGAGGAACTACTGGACTTTTCTAAGATGGAAGCTAATAGGCTTGTCCTCATTAAAGAAACGACCGATATTAAAGCCGAATTAAAAGAGGTAATACAAATATTTGAATTAAGAGCACGCAAAGAAGGCTTTACCCTCACCTATCGTTGTTTGGCAGATATCCCTCTGATTACTGCAGATAAAAACAGACTACGGCAAGTTTTTATTAATATTCTCGATAATGCAATGAAATTTAGCCCTAGCGGTAAAACAATTACAGTAGAAATACAAAAAGATCCACAAAACATTAAGATAATGTTTGCAGATCAAGGTATGGGTATGTCTGAAGAAGATATACAAAAAGCCACTGAAAAATTTTATAAAGGCAACCCTCAAAAACCCGGGAGCGGACTGGGACTCGCTATTTGTGACAAAATTATAAAGTCTCACAGTGGAGTTTTGTCAATTGAAAGTAAAATCAATCAAGGTACAATTGTTACTTTGCTTTTACCACAAGATTAATATTATAAAATCAATCGCAAAATGCTCAGTTTAGTTAAAATAAAAAGTACAATATATAATAGGTTACTAACCTATTTATACCAGGTTTAATATAGCTATCAGGCTACTGCCAGAAAGTATTACGAA
>JAQUGH010000098.1 GCA_028684195.1 Clostridia bacterium
GATAGGGGGGAATTTGTGAAGTTTGAAGGAATAATTGTTAAAAGATACAGCGGATTTTATTATATATTGAGTGACGATAAAAACATTTGGGAGTGTTCATTGAGAGGGAGATTCCGTTTAAAAAAGCAGACATTTTTTCCGGGTGATAACGTTGTTTGTACAAAAATAGATGAAGATAACAAAAAGGCTGTGATAGAAGAGGTTTTACCTCGCTTTTCTGAGCTAGAGAGACCATTAATTGCGAATGTTGATCAAGTGGTTATTGTCTTAGCTCTGAGCAATATTCTTACTGATTTACAGCTTTTAGACAGAATAATGATTATGGCACAATACAATAAAGTAAAGCCAATTATTTGTTTTAACAAAGTGGATATTATTGATTATGATACGGCATTATCTTTTGAAAAAGTGTATAAAAAAACCAATTTTCCAGTATTTTTAACAAGTGCCTTGAAGGATTGGGGTATTGAGGATTTAAAGCAAATAATGAAAGATAAAATTTCTGTTTTTGCAGGTCCCTCAGGTGTTGGAAAGTCAAGCCTTTTTAATGCTTTGGAAAAAGGGCTGTCTTTAGAAACAGGAGAGGTTAGCAAAAAACTTAATCGTGGAAAACATACAACACGTCATACGGAATTGCTTCCTCTTTCCGAGGGAGGATTATTGGCTGATACACCTGGATTTAGCAAGTTGGATTTACCGCAGGAGTTAAAAAAGGAGAGGTTGATTGATTATTATCCGGATTTTTGGGAACATGGGAAATCATGCAGCTTTTGTACTTGCTTGCATCGCAATGAATTAGAGTGTGGGGTAAGAAAGGCAGCTGAAAGTGGTATTCTTGATGAAGGCAGATACAATCGTTATCTACATTTTCTTGAAGAAGTGATTACAAATGAAAGAAGGTATTAATTATGGTTTTATTAGCAACTTCTATTTTATCCGCAGATTTCAGCCGTTTGGGTGATTCTGTGGCTTATGTTGAAAAAGCAGGTGCACATTGGATTCATATTGATGTAATGGATGGACATTTTGTACCTAATTTAACTATTGGGCCTGTAGTTGTCAAAGCTTTACGTCCTAAGAGTCAATTATTATTTGATGTTCATTTGATGATCGAAAACCCAGATCGTTATGTGCGAGATTTTCGAAATGCGGGGGCCGATTTAATAACAGTTCATGCGGAGGTGTGTCCTCATTTACATCGTACAGTTCAAATCATTAAGGAAACAGGAGCAAAAGTTGGAGTTGCCTTGAATCCTCATACTCCCTTGAATGTGATTGAGTATATCTTGGAAGAATTGGATATGGTGTTGTTGATGACTGTGAATCCAGGCTTTGGAGGGCAACGTTTTATTCCTAGTGTA
The DNA here is from genome assembly GCA_028684195.1 of Clostridia bacterium. Taxonomy (GTDB): domain Bacteria; phylum Bacillota; class Peptococcia; order DRI-13; family DTU073; genus JAQUGH01. Next base: position 1,362 of record JAQUGH010000098.1, read on the forward strand.
ATTTCTAAAATAAAGTTACTTAAGCAGTGGGCAAAAGAAAGGAATCCAAATTTATATATTCAGGTAGATGGAGGAATTAATAATGAGACAGCTCCCTTGGCGGTAGAAGCAGGAGCGAACGTCTTAGTTGCAGGATCTGCTATTTTCAATCATGCTAATCCGGCTCAGGCAGTCGCTCAATTAATGGATTCATGTGTTGAACGATTGTTAAGCGATTGTTAAGCAGTTGGTCAGTTGGTCAGTTGGTCAGTTGGACAGGGGAAACGATAGTTGAACCATTGTTAAACTATTGCTGAACCATTGTTAAACTATCGTTAAACCATTGTTAATAAGCTATTGTTAAACTATTGTTATTGAAGCGGGTGAAGATGTGGATAAACTTGATGAAAAAAGATGTGTTATTATTTCGGGTGGTGATATGGAGAATTATGAATATCATCGGAAGATAATTAATCAGGCAGAGATAGTTATTTGTGCAGATGCGGGAGGAAGACATGCTCTAAATCTTGGAATAATACCTGATATTGTGATGGGAGATATGGATACTATTTCAGAGGAAGAAATAGGCAGACTTAAAAAAGAAGGAGTTAGTCTGAATCGATATTCCAAGGAGAAAGATTATACAGATACTCATTTGGCTCTATGTAAGGCACTAGAGTTAGGATATGAGCATATTGATATGGTAGCTTGTTTGGGAGGACGTTTTGATCACTCTTTAGCAAATGTGATGCTGTTAGCTTTGCCACAGGTTAGGAAAATGGATATACGGATACTTAGTCCTACGCAAGAGATATTTTTAGTTAAATCTGATATGAAATTCAAAGGTCAAAAGGGTGATACTTTTTCGCTACTACCTTTGAGTGAAAATGTAGCTGGAATAAATTTTTCTGGATTGTATTATCAATTATCAAAGGGTGAGCTTGAAATGGGTGTTCCTATAGGAGTAAGTAATTTGCTTCTTGAAGAAGAAGTAAAAATCAAAGTCAGTAAGGGTTTGCTGTTAGGAATACGTACAAAAAGTATAGGCTAGGAAAATTTCTTGAAAAAGAAAAAGAAAAAAGAAAAAGGATAACAGTTTTACACTGTTATCCTTTGTAACATAGATATATATTTACTCTACACTGCTCTTTGTACTTTGCCTGAACGAAGACAACGAGTACATACTTTTATCTTTTTGTGTGTTCCATTAACTATTGCTCTAACGCTTTGTAAATTAGGATACCAAACTTTTTTTGTACGTATATGGGAATGGCTAACTTGCATCCCTACTTGTATACCTTTACCGCAAATAGCGCATTTATTTGCCATGAAATCCACCTCCTTACAACCATCACTAAAACATTCTATCAAAAAAAGATTATAAATGCAACAAAAAATTATAAAGTGTGAGGTACAAAAATGAAAAATTCTATATTACGAATGTTGATGAATAAGGAAGGAGATTATATTTCAGGTGAAAAAATTAGTAACGATCTTTCTGTTAGTAGAACTGCAATTTGGAAACATATAAATACTCTTAAAAAAGAAGGATATAATATTATTTCTTTACCAAGGAAGGGCTATTGTATAGAGAAAAGATCTGATATTATTAGTTCAGTTGAAATAGGGACAGGATTAGAGACCAAAGTAGTGGGGCAAAACTTGTTTTGCTTTTCAAGTGTTGACTCAACTAATAAGGTTGCTAAAAACGAAGCAGCGAAGGGATGTCAAGAAGGCACTGTAGTAGTTGCTGATAAACAGGATGAGGGGAAAGGAAGATTGAATAGAAATTGGGTGTCTCCGTCGGGTAGAGGGCTTTGGTTTTCTATAGTTTTGCGACCGGATATTGATCCACCTCGAGCTTCTCAATTAACATTTGTGAGTGCAGTAGCAGTTTGTCGTTCGTTGCAAACCTTAACTGGACTTGAGCTGAATATTAAATGGCCCAATGATATATTATTTAAGGGTAAAAAAGTTTGTGGAATACTTACAGAATTGAGTGCAGAAATAGATAAAGTAAATTATGTCGTTGTAGGAATAGGCATAAATATTAATCATACGATTGATGACTTTCCACTGGAATTAAGAGATACAGCTACTTCTTTGACGCAGATATCAGGACAAAATTATAACAGACCTGCTTTATTAAGAAGTATTCTCTTGGAATATGAAAAACAGTATTTTGATTACCAAGAAAAAGGATTTATGCAGATTCTTGATAGTTGGAGGAAGCTGAATACAACTTTAGGGAAAAAAGTGAAAGTTAATACAAGGGAAGAGAGTTATTATGGTGTAGCGGAGGATATAAATGAAGAAGGTTGTCTTATAGTTAGGAAGGAATCTGGGGAAGTAGTAGAATTAATGGCTGGTGACGTGTCTTTACGTGGTACTCTTGACGATTGACAATGTGTCCCCTTTCAGCTATTTGGATAAAATCTATATATTTTTAAATATATAGATTTTAAATAACCAAATCACAATATATATGTATTATCTAAATGTTTTTTCTGTTAAACTAATAGTATTATGCTTGAACTACTTGAAAAAAGAAAGGAGGGTGTAGCATATTTTAAAAATGTAACAAGTATACACGTGATAAATATTTACTTGTTGTTGCGTATTTGGTATTATAATTTGAGTTAGCATATTAAAAGTTATTTTAATTATGTGTAATCCAATGTGGTAAAGGTGGTAAAAAAATTTTCCGCTATGTTTAGGTGGAGGATTAATGAAATAATAGAAATATTAGAAATAAGAAAGGGAGATTCCAAAAATGAGTACAAGAGAAAAGATAGCGGATTTACAGGTTCGTGGTAGCATAATTGAACAGGGTGGTGGTCAAAAAGCTATTGATAAACAGCATGAAAAAGGTAAGCTTACTGCACGTGAGCGTATTCAAAAACTCTTGGATCCTGGTTCTTTTACCGAACTAGATAAATTTGTAACACACAGATGTACAAATTTTGGGATGGTTGATAAGGAAGCTCCCGGTGAAGGAGTAGTAACTGGTTATGGTACGATAGATGGACGTTTGGTTTATGTTTATGCTCAGGATTTTACAGTGTTGGGTGGTTCTTTAGGGGAAATGCACGCTGCTAAGATTTGTAAGATACAAGATTTAGCTGTTAAAATGGGTGCACCAATTATTGGCTTAAATGATTCAGGAGGGGCACGTATTCAAGAAGCGATTGATGCTTTATCAGGTTATGGGAAAATATTTTTTCGTAATACCTTGGCTTCAGGTGTTATTCCACAAATATCAGTAATATTGGGACCATGTGCAGGTGGGGCAGTATATTCTCCAGCTTTAACAGACTACGTTTTTATGGTTAAGGATATATCACAGATGTTCATCACTGGTCCTCAGGTAATTAAGGCAGTAACAGGCGAGACGGTTTCTACAGAGCAATTAGGAGGGTCTTTAACTCATAATAAAACAAGTGGTGTTGCACATTTTTCTACAGAGAATGAACAAGATTGTTTTTTACAAATCAAAAAGCTGCTCAGCTTCTTACCTTCAAATAACTTAGAAAACTCGCCTAAAATTGAAAAGAGTGATGTACCTGAGCGTATGGAAGAAGAATTAAATGATATTATTCCTGATAACCCCAATATTGCCTATGATATGGTAGAAATCATAGCTAAAGTTGTTGATAATGGAGAGTTTTTTCAGACAATGCCATTGTATGCACTTAATATTCTTACAGGTTATGCTAGAGTAAATGGACAAGTTATTGGAATTATTGCTAACCAACCGAAATTCATGGCAGGTTGTTTGGATATAAATGCGTCTGATAAAGCTTCACGTCATATTCGTTTTTGCGATGCTTTTAATATTCCGCTTGTTAGTTTTGTTGATGTTCCTGGTTATCTTCCAGGATTAAACCAGGAGCATGGCGGAATAATTCGACATGGTGCAAAGCTACTTTATTCGTACTCTGAAGCAACGGTGCCGAAGATTACAATAGTGACACGTAAAGCTTATGGTGGAGCATATATAGCTATGTGCTCACATGATTTGGGAGCAGATCAGGTTATAGCTTGGCCAAGTGCGCAAATTGCTGTGATGGGTGCTGAAGGAGCTGCTAGTATTATATTCAGAAAGGAAATACAGGAGTCAAATAATCCTGTGGAGAAACGTGCCGAGAAAATTGCTGAGTATACTGAAAGATTTGCTACGCCGTATGTTGCGGCACAGAGAGGACTAGTTGATATGGTTATTGAGCCTAGAGAAACACGTCCTTGTCTTGTTAATGCTTTGGAAATGCTAGCAACAAAACGTGAGACACGTCCTGCTAAGAAACATGGAAATATTCCTTTGTAATATACAAAAAAAGCATGAGGTTTAAGTATTGAAAGGAGGGATATTGATTGCTTATTTTTGGACTTAAGGTTGCTGCGATTGGAGTTGGCGTTGTATTTGGAGCTCTTGTTTTTTTAATTGCAATTATCAATATTATGGCAAAAACAATTGGGACTTCGACAAGTGAAAAAGATTCTCTTCAAGCTGTTGGGGTAAAAGAAGAAACAGCGGTACAAAAGATATCTGTTGAAAATGAAGATGACAGTGAAGTTATTGCGGTGATAGCGGCAGCAATAGCCTGTTTTTCGCAAGGTACAATGCGAGTAACAACAATAAAACGTATTAAACAAGAATGTGTTCCGTATTGGAACTTTGCTGGACGGCAGGAAACTATGAAATTGAGACAGTTTAATTAAAAAATGTTTAAGACAAAATTATTAGAGTAGAAGGAGAGACTTTTCATGAAAAAGTTCCGGATCAATGTAAATGGGAAATCATATGAGGTTGAAGTAGAAGAGGTTGGTGGTAATACGGTTGCAGGGGTGTCTGCACCAGTTGTGGTATCAACTCCTGTTGTTGCACCTATTCAAGCACCAACAACTAGTCCAGCACCTGTGATACCGCCTAAAACTACAACTTCAATTTCAGCTAATGATGCAGTTGTTACTGCACCTATGCCTGGCAAGATCATGTTTGTTAAGGTTAAGGTTGGACAGCAGGTAAATGAAGGTGATTTAGCATTGACACTTGAAGCTATGAAAATGGAGAATGAAATATTTTGTTCTGCAAGTGGAACCGTAAAAGAGATCAGAGTTGGTGAAGGAGCAAATGTTAACCCTGGCGATGTTCTTATCACAATAGGTTAATGAACGGTTCACGTAATTATTAAAGGGGGAACATTCGTTACTATGGAGATGGAGATAAATATATATAAGGCATTTAGTAATCTTTTGATGGAAACAGGTTTCGCTAATATTTCGATTGAGCAAATTATTATGCTTGGAATTTCTTTTGTACTGTTGTATTTGGCTATTGTAAAGAAATTTGAACCATTGATACTTTTGCCCATTGGTTTTGGTATGTTATTAGCTAATTTACCAAATGCCAATTTAATGCTTCATCCACATCTTGAGGGTGAAGAAATGAAACCCGGTGGACTTTTGTATTATCTCTACCAGGGTGTGAAATTGGGAATTTATCCTCCTTTGATTTTTATGGGAGTGGGTGCGATGACTGATTTTGGTCCTCTTATTGCTAACCCTAAAACATTACTATTAGGTGCTGCGGCTCAAGTTGGGATATTTTTAACTTTTATTGGTGCTTTGTTTCTAGGTTTTACTCCGCAAGAAGCTGCTTCAATTGGGATTATAGGAGGTGCAGATGGGCCAACGGCTATTTTTGTTACATCCCAATTGGCAGTTAAGCTATTGCCAGCGATAGCGGTTGCAGCGTATTCATATATGGCTTTGGTTCCGATAATTCAGCCTCCGATTATGAAAGCACTTACTTCGAAAGAAGATCGGAAGATTGTAATGGAGCAGCTTCGTCCGGTTACTAAACGTGAAAAAATAATTTTTCCTATCGTTGTGACGGTAGTTGTTGTTCTTCTGTTACCTGCTTCCGCTCCACTTATTGGGATGCTCATGCTTGGAAATCTTTTCCGTGAAGCAGGGGTAGTTGGACGTTTGAGTGATACTGCGCAGAACGCTTTAATAAACATAATCACAATTTTCTTGGGAGTAACAGTAGGAGCAACGGCTAGTGCAGAAGCCTTTTTGAATACTAAAACAATTTCAATTCTCATCTTAGGATTAATTGCTTTTTGTATTGGGACAGCAAGTGGTGTCATCTTGGGAAATATTATGTGTAAGCTTTCGGGTGGTAAAATAAATCCGCTCATCGGAGCAGCGGGTGTTTCTGCAGTACCGATGGCAGCTCGTGTTGTTCAAGTGGTAGGTCAGAAAGAAAATCCCAAAAACTTTCTACTTATGCACGCTATGGGACCGAATGTAGCAGGTGTTATTGGTTCCGCTGTTGCAGCAGGTGTATTATTATCTTTGTTTGGGTAATAATTTAAAAG
>JAQUGH010000099.1 GCA_028684195.1 Clostridia bacterium
CTAGTTTAACTGCAGATATTATTGTTGGTTTTCCAGGTGAAACGGAGGAGGATTTTCAGGATACCTTGAATCTTGTGAAAACGGTTCGTTATGATTCTGCTTTTACTTTTATTTATTCATCTCGCACGGGTACTCCGGCAGCTAAAATGAGTGGACAAGTACCTCTGCAAGTAAAAAAAGACAGGCTTCAACGTCTAATGAATCTTCAAAATGAAATTAGTTCGGATATTAATAGCCTATTAAAGGGACAAGTTATAGAGGTTTTAGTTGAAGGATTTAGTAAAACAGATAAATCTATGTTAAATGGTAGAACAGAAACCAATAAAACGGTTCTTTTTGCTGGAACAGAAAATTTAATCGGTAAAATTGTAAAAGTAAAAATAACAGTACCTCAAACTTGGGTTTTAAAAGGGGAATTAGTTATTTAAGGAGGACGAATAGAAGAATGTTGGGAAATACACCGATGATGAAACAATATAAAGAAATCAAGGATCAACACCCTGATACTATCCTTTTCTATCGCTTAGGAGACTTCTATGAAATGTTTGGAAAGGATGCGATTTTAGCATCACGAGAATTGGAAATAACCTTAACAGGTAGAGATGCCGGAATGAAAGAACGTGTTCCCATGTGTGGAATACCTTATCATGCCGCTGATAGTTATATTGGCAGACTTATAGAAAAAGGCTACAAAGTTGCTATTTGTGAACAGGTAGAGGATCCAAAAGCAAGTAAAGGTATTGTGAAAAGAGAAGTTATTCGGGTTATCACACCGGGGACAGCTTTAGATGCTCAATTAATTCATGATCAAGCTAATATGTATTTGGTGGCATTGTCTCGTAATAAGCAAAAATGGGGATTAGCTTTTTGTGATGTAACCACAGGTGAATTTTGGTTAAGTGAATTTGGAGGTCTTGAAGGAAAAAATGTTTTATGTAGTGAATTAACTCGTCTTAATCCTGCGGAAATACTTGTCCCGGAAGGAGACAAGTCTAACATATTGCCAGTTTTAAATTTGCTGGATGATACATTAATCACAACCTATAATGATGATAACTTTACTTATTCTAAGTCCTCACAAATAATATGCAATCATTTTAATGTAACATCTTTAGAAAAATACGATTATCGTGAATTAAAGCAAGCTATTTCTTCAGCGGGTGTTATTTTAAACTATCTACAAGATACGCAAAAAACTGCACCTCAGCAAATAAAAGAAATTAAAATATATTATCCTGAAGCTTACTTAATAATGGATATGACTACTTTTCGTAATCTTGAATTGACTAGAACTTTACGTTCAAGTGATAAAAAAGGTAGCTTACTTGATTTATTAGACAAAACCAAAACGGCGTGCGGTTTGCGATTATTACAACATTGGCTTCATAATCCCTTAACGGATAAAAATTTATTGGAAAAACGTTTGAATGCTGTAGAAATCTTGTCTCAAAAGTGGTCGGAAAGACAAAAAATGAGGGCGGATTTAGAAAAAGTTTTTGATGTAGAAAGACTAATGACTCGTATACTTTATGGACGTGCAAATCCTCGGGAATTAATATCTTTTAAAAATTCTCTTGCTGTTCTTCCAAGTATTATTAATCTTCTTATTACTTTTAAGGAGTCTGTTTATATTGCGGATTTAAAAAACGAAATAGATCCTTTAGAAGATGTGTGGTTTTTGCTAGACACAGCGTTAGAGAACGAACCAGCTTTGAATTTAAAAGATGGTGGTGTGATTAAGCAAGGATACAATAAAAGCATTGACGAATTGAGAGAAACAAGTAAGAATGGGAGAACGTGGATAGCTGAATTAGAAAAAGAGGAAAAAGAAAAGACAGGTATCAAATCTTTAAAAATTGGATTTAATAAAGTATTTGGCTATTATTTTGAAGTAACTAAAGCTAATTTAGGGCTTGTACCGGAATATTTTCAGAGGAAGCAAACTTTAGCCGGAGGGGAAAGATATGTTACAGAAGAACTCTCAAGGTTGGAAAGTCAAGTGCTTGGTGCAGAAGAAAAATTATTATCATATGAGGAAGAAATTTATAGTGAATTACTGAAGGAATTAGGTCAATCAGCACAACGTGTTCAATCAACCTTTCAAATTTTAGCTCAACTTGATGTTTTGCAGTCTTTAGCGGAAGTAGCAATACAAAATCAATTTGTAAAACCAGAGATTCTTGATAAAAAGGAAAATATTATCCGTATTGAGGATTTAAGACATCCAGTAGTGGAAAAAGTATTGTCTGAATCTCCCTATGTTCCCAATGATTTGGATATGTCGGATAGAAAAAATTTATATATAATTACAGGTCCCAATATGGGTGGTAAAAGCACATATTGTAGAAGTGTTGCGTTAGCAGTTATAATGGCACAGATGGGTAGCTTTGTACCTGCAAAAAAAGCCGTTATATCTTTGCGTGATCGAGTGTTTGCCAGGGTTGGAGCTAGTGATGATCTGAGAAGTGGACAAAGTACATTTATGGTAGAGATGAATGAGGTGGCAAATATACTTAATCATGCTACCAAAGATAGTCTTGTTATTTTAGATGAAATAGGGAGAGGAACAAGTACTTATGATGGGATGAGTGTAGCTTGGGCTGTTAGTGAATATTTAATCAATGAGGTAAAGGCAAAAACCTTATTTGCTACTCATTATCATGAATTGACGATGCTCAGTAGTAAATATGAAGGCGTTGACAATTTTTCTGTTGCGGTGAAAGAAAAAGGGGAAGATATAATTTTATTACATAAAATTATTGAAGGTGCAGCAGATAGAAGTTATGGTATACAAGTAGCTAGATTAGCTGGTGTGCCCTCTAGTGTTATTGATAGAGCAAAAGAGGTCTTGGCTGGTTTGGAAAAGAAAAAGAATAATAATCAAGATACTCTTGATATATTTACTTCTCAAGAACCAATTTTAGAAGGACATAATGGCGAAAATAAAAGCGAACTTATAAACGGACACGAACCTGTAAACGAACATGAATATGAACATGAACACAATGAAAAGCAACAAATGGTATTAAATATGGTATGTGGTGAAAAGGATAGGTCTAAATCTATTAATAATGTTTTAAAAGAGGATATTTTAAAAATAGATTTGCTTTCTATGACGCCACTTGCTGCTATGAATAAGCTCTATCAAATTCAACAACGGTTAAAGGAAGATAGAGCTTCAGAGGAGGAATAAACTTGTATATAGGTATTGATATCGGAGGTACTTTTACTGATGGCGTTATCATATCAAAGGATCAAATTGTAGCTTCTGTAAAAGTGCCAACGTATGAAGATATATCTAATTCTATAGAAACAGCATTAATTGAAGTATTATCAGGTATTGAACCTAATAAAATCAAGCAAGTAACCTTGAGTACTACCTTAATTACAAATATCATTGCCCAGGACAAATTAAAGAAGGCTGGATTACTATTGATTCCTGGTCCTGGGGCAAATCCGAATAACTTTAAATTCCCTTGTGAATATAAAATTTTATCAGGAGCAGTTGATTATAGGGGAAGGGTCATTGAAGATTTAGATATGGCTGAAGTAAAAGATGCTTGTAAGTATTTTGCAGCTCAAAATATTAATTGTTTGGCAGTTGCTTGTAAGTTTAGTCAAAGGAATGGATCTTTAGAAGAAAAAATAGTAACTTTTATCAAAAACAATTATCCTGAGATAAAAGTTTTAGCCAGTAATGAAGTTAGCGGGCTATTGAATTGGATCAGAAGAGCTAATGGCGCTTTTTATACCATAACTACAGGGGAAGCATGTAACGAATTTGATAAAAAAATAAAAAGCACCCTCAACAAAGTGGGTTTAAATTGTCCTGTATTTGTACTAAAAGCTGATAGTGGCACATTACCGTTAGAAATGTCTTTACGGTACCCTTTAGAAACAATATTTTCTGGACCGTCTGCCAGTACCTTAGGGGCATTGGCTTGCACTGAAGAAAACATTACTTCTGTAGTTGTAGATATAGGGGGAACAACCACGGATATATCTTTAATATTAAAGGGTAAGCCTTTAATAGCTGAAAAAGGAGCTTATATAAATTCTTTTCCAGTACCTGTTCGTGCTTTGGCAGTATCTTCATCTGCATTGGGTGGCGATACGCCAATATTAATTGATAATGGAAGAATAGAATTTGGGGAAAGACAAGGTTCTGCACTTTGTCTGGGAGGGTCGACATTAACTGTCACTGATATTCTTGTTTACTTGGGGTACAGCGATATTGCAGCTTCATCTGATGTTAAAGAAGAAGTCGAAAATTATGCGAAGCAGCTTGGTTTAGAGCCTAAGAAATTTTCTTACAGCATATTAGATTTATTTATTAATAAAATAGAAAACAAACTGGAAGAAATGTTTCGATTATGGGAAGAAGAACCAGCTTACCGTATTTGGCAAGTACTTTCTTCTAAAAAAGAAAGACCAAGAAGCTTGATATGTCTGGGAGGACCTGCTAAAGGGTTAGGAGAATATTGGAGTAATAAGAAAGGATGGGAGGTTGTTATTCCGTCTTATGCACATGTAGCTAATGCTATTGGGGCAGCTTTAGCTAGAACAACAATAAAATTTGATTTTTTTGCAGATACAGAAAGAATGAGTTATACCACGAGTATTGGAGGTTTGCAAGGAGTATTGAAAGAACCCTTGAAAAATACAGAGGATGCTTATAGATATGCATTAGAAATATATAATGGGATTGCCCAAAAGTGGCACGTTGATAAAAATATATCCTTGGAAACGCTTTATGAAGAAGGCTTTAACGTGGTTAGAGGTTGGCAGACTGTGGGAAAGATATTTCAAATAGGCATCCAAACAGAACCTGGTATAAGACGGTTTTTAAAGGGGGAGAAAGCTAATGACTAAACGCATATCGTCAAAAACCGGTTTAGTGTTTTTTCCAGCCTTTGATTGGGCTATTTCTCCGACTCATCCAGAGCGTGAGGAACGGCTATTGTATACTAGGGATCAAATATTTGAAGAAGGCATCTTGGATAATTCCAAGATTAGAGAATATAAAACACGACTAGCTGAGGAGAAAGATATTCAGAGAGTACATTTTTGTGTACCCGATATATCCGCTCAAACAACCATGGCACATTTTATATCTGCGGGTAGTACTCTGAAATTAGCTGATGCCTTTATGGCTGGTGAAATAAAAAATGGATTCGCTATTGTAAGACCTCCTGGGCATCATGCAATGCGTGTTGTTCATGGAAACAGAGGATTTTGTAATATTAACAATGAGGCAATCTTAGTTGAATATCTAAGGAAAAAATATGGCTTTCGAAAAATTGCTATTGTAGATACCGATGTCCATCACGGTGATGGTACACAAAATATTTTTTATCATGACCCCGATGTGCTTTTTATATCACTTCATCAAGATGGCAGAACACTTTATCCTGGTACTGGATTCACTGATGAAGCTGGCGGACCGGGAGCTTATTTGAAAAATATTAATATACCACTTCTTCCCGGTACAGGTGATGAAGGGTTATTTAAAGTATGGGAAGAAATTATTAAACCTGTACTAAGTGAGTTCAAACCGGAATTAATTATTAATTCAGCAGGGCAGGATAATCATTTTACGGATCCGCTCGCAAATATGTTGGTTACCGCTCAAGGTTACGCAAAATTGACTGAAGAATTAAAACCCGACCTTGCAGTATTAGAGGGAGGATATGCTATAGAAACAGCGTTACCATATGTAAATCTTGGCATATTATTAGCGCTTGCCGGTGAAGATTATTCTTGGGTTAAAGAGCCGCAAAAACAAAGCAAGGTTCTGAAGCAATCTGCTGATGTAAATAAATATGTAGATAAAATAGTTAAATACTGGTATAAGGAACTATCACAAAAGCCACCATCAAAAGAGGAGCTCTACGGTTCTACGGGGATATATAGTGATGAACGTTATATTTATTATGATACTGATAGTATTAATGAGAAACAACATGAGCTTGCTTATTTTTGTCCTGATTGTCCTGGTATTTATCAAGTTTTATCCCAAAGTAATAAGTCGTATGGACAAAATTACAAGATAGATGGAATAACTATTCCTATTTTTGCGTGTCCAGTTTGCCAAAAAAAGGCTTATGATTTGTGGGAGACAGAAAAGGAAAAGGGGAAAAGTGATATTTATTATCTACAGGATAAAGTGAAGGACAGCTATTTAACAGTTGGTTATTGTTCAAAGAAAACAAAGTAAAAATAAAGGAATAGAGTTTATAGAAGGGTATCTATTTGGATGAGTTTTATGACAAAAGGAAAATGTAAAGGATTTTTGTTTTTTTTGTAGAAAATATTTACATCAAGATATTATGAGATAAGAGAGATAAGATCTATTAGTGAAAGGGGATTTGACATTGCTATTAACAATTAAAAATACTTTAGATGTTTTACAAGGCTTTTTAAATGTATTACCTCCTACAATTAAATATGTAATAATTGCGACTGTGGTATTTTTGTTTTTTATATTTTTGAGGAGAGTATTTACTAAATATATTTTCAAATTAATCTTAAAATTGTTTTCTAAAACGAATCTCGAGATAGGCAGAAAAATCTTACTTTCTTTTGAAAATCCAATGCAAATTTTGTTTATTGCTTTTGGCCTTTATTTTGCTGTTTTATGTCTTCCTGTAAATTTGGAACAAAACATAGTGGTAACAAAAATATTGCGTTCTTCCATTATATTATTAATAACATGGGGATTTTATAATTTATCAGATGTGGACTCGGTGATTTTTAAGTTGATCCAGGAACAAGTAAAGGTTCAGCTTGATAAAATACTTTTTACGTTTTTATCAAAATTTCTAAAAGTCATACTTATTTTATTATCTCTTACTATTGTTGCAGAGGAGTGGGGTTATAATATTAATGGTTTGATAGCTGGTCTTGGTTTAGGAGGTTTGGCTTTTGCCTTAGCTGCTAAGGATAGTCTTTCTAATATTTTTGCCGGTTTAGTGATTATCCTTGATAAGCCTTTTTCTTTAGGTGATTGGATTAAAACACCCAGTGTCGAAGGAACAGTGGAGGATATGACTTTTCGCAGTACGAAAGTTAAAACTTTTGCCCAAGCCGTAGTAACGGTTCCTAATTCTGTATTAGCTAATGAATCTATTATTAATTGGTCTAAGATGGGAAAACGTCGAATCACTTTTCAATTGGGAGTTACTTATAGTACACCTAAAAACAAACTTGAAAAATGTATTAGCGATATAAAAATGATGTTAGAAAATCATCCGGAAATTCATAAAGAAACAATTTTTGTAAACTTTGATAATTTTGGTGATAGCAGTTTGAACATATTTTTATATTTTTTCACTAATACCACAAGATGGGGAGATTTCCTTAAAGTAAAGGAAGATATTAATTTTAAAATAATGGGGATTTTAGAAAAAGAAGGGGTTTCTGCAGCCTTCCCAAGTAGTAGCGTATATTTTGAAACGCCGCTTACTACACAAACAATAGTTGAACAATAGTTTAACTATTGTTGAACCATCGTTAAACCATTGTTCAACCATCGTTAAGAAGTTGGTCAGTTGGTCAGTTGGAAAGGGAAAACCCATTGCTGAACTATTGTTAAACTATTGTT
>JAQUGH010000100.1 GCA_028684195.1 Clostridia bacterium
GTAGCTATGTCATGGATTACTGCCAGTTTATGGATGTCTCCCTATGATCCATGGTCCGCATATTCACATCTATCTGCTGGTACAGAATTATTTGAAGAATATTTGATAGGATTTATCATCCTAATAATTGTTCTGATAGCATCTTTCTTTGTTGACATGTTTTTCTGTAAATATCTCTGTCCAATGGGAGCTTTACTAGCAATTATTTCAAAACTTAGTCCCCATAAAATAACGAGAACTGATAAATGTATTAATTGTAAATTATGTACAAAAATTTGTCCTGTTAATATTAAAGTCTCTGAAATTAGCGAGGTAAAATCGGTAGAATGTGTTAATTGTCAAAGTTGTTTACTGGTTTGCCCTGTAGAAGGCGCATTAGTATTAACAGAAGGAAAAAGGAAAATGAAATCCCTTCAGTATATTTTGCTGACTTTAATTATTTTCTTTGGAATCATATTAATTTCCAAATCATCAGGATTATATCAAGATATACCAGAAATACCTTCAGAAGGTGATATAAAAAATATTGAACAAGTAGACGAAGGAATTAAGGGCTATATGACATTAAAGGAAATTTCCCTATCTACAGGATTATCGCTTGATAATATTTATGCGAAAGGAAACTTTAGTAAGGATGAGGTTCCCCCAGATACTAAATTAAAAGACATTAGTTCTAAACTAGGTAGAGAAGTTACGCCAGAAGATATTAGGGAAATAATTAAAGCGCTTATGGTAGAAAAATAATGAATCTCATATAACGTAAATAATGAACCTGATATTACCAATTGTGATTAACAACTGACTAAAATCATTATATCTAGCTCAAATATAGAGTTTATGGTTAATCCACTATGTTAGTTGTAAACCACTTCATCATTTGAAAATGAATATTAGCATTTAAAAATCATGTCTTGTTTTAGGATAAATTATATTGTTATAATCATAAAAATTCCTTTCCTGCATCCTTTGAATCCGAAAGGCAAATAGACTCCACTTTATTAATATTTATCGTATGTATTTCATAAACATTTTTATATATATTAGCTATTAAATTTTTAAGCGTATCCACCGAAATATTCGGTATATTTTTATAATTAATTTCAGTGTACTCGGTTTGCTTTTTTTCTTCGTCTTTATCTACTTCAAGATTCTCATTATCCTGAGAATCTTGAATATCTATATTTTTACTTAAATGATCTTTTTGACTAATATTTGTACTATCAATTTCTTTGTTATGTAAATCGTTTGGTTTTTGAGATTCAGAACAACCCACCATTAATGTTAGAACTAGCAAAATATGCATTAGTAATTACAAATTTTATTCATAATAAACGATACCCCTTTCAAAGAACTCAACACTAACACAGTTCTTGTGCCGTCCTTGAGCCTTTACGTCATAATTTTACACTTAGACGTTGCTCCGGCCTGCCTATTAATCAATCTTAACTATCTCCCTACATTTAGGATAATTTGGACATCCGTAAAATTTTTGTCCAACATTTTCACCTTTCTTAACAACTCGTAAAATCATAGGTATACCACATTTCTTACATATCGGAATCTCTTTATCATTACTTTGAACTTCTATTTTTTTATTTTCATCTGTTTTTATTTCTTCCGTCATAAATACTGAGTTTATTTTTTCTCCTATCTCAACAATTGTATAACTACTTTTATTTTGAAATCTTATCAATTTTAAATTTGCAAATTCAAATACCTTGTTTACAAAATTATCTCGTTCAATTCTATCTTGTCTTGCATGAGATGAATCATCAAGTTCAACTCCACAAATTGGTTTCATAGTTTCCTTAGAACAAATTAAGAAATCTACGTGTTTTAAATTAATCTTATTGTTATACTTACTAAAATCACTTTTATTCCTTGATTTAACAAAGAAAATATCCTTCAAAGAAACTTTCGGACAAATTATTGCCTTTTCACCAATAACTTGATCCAAAACTTTATAAAATGAAAACTCAGCTTTTGACAAAAAATCATCTCTTATTGCATATGGTAATGATTCTTTTGGAACTGCCTTACATACCTGTTTTGGTAAAAGGCCAAAAGATTGTAGAATAAAGCCAAGACATCCTGGATTTTCATTAATATTATTTGACACAATAAACTCCCCCATAATCTTTTTATTTAGGCCTAATATCTTCAGACCTTCCCCAAATCTTTACCCCCCATTGAACACGCTAGTCCGCGCCCTTGTGGGAAGACTTGCTGTTAAGTGACGTCTTCGCTAATAGTTATATATTATTTTTATTGTAAAACTTCTACTAACTTCGCTGTATTAGATACTTCAATTTCATACCAAATTATATGATAATTATTTTTTACAATAGTCACAATTCCTTCACTCCCTTTAGATCCAAAAGCTTGTACTGCTTCTTTATAATTAGTAAAAGTAAACCATATAATCCTATTATCAGATATCATTTTAGGTAATTTGTTTTTTGAATTTTCATCTGGGTAAAATACTACACAATCACCAAAATATTCATCCTCGCTCCAATGTTCATATGTCCCTGTAATAGCTACTTTACTAGAAAATTCCACATTAGCTCCACATATGTTTTTATAATAACTTCCATAATCTATGCTTATTATCTTCATTCCTGCTACTGTATCATTTCGCTTTGCTTCTTGACAATCGAATGGATTAGAAAGTTCTCTGTTGATTTCTCCTTCTACAAAAGACCCCATACTTAGATGCCATTTAACATTCTCGCACTCACGACGTTCCTGAACCGGACCCGCATAGTCCTTCCCCTTGGCGAAGCTTCGCTTTCGGTGAAGGGGTGTGTGGTTACCCTGATTCTACTTCAGAGCAAGTGCATCCGGCAACCCAAAGCGCGCATGCTCCTTGCTCTTTCCCTTCGTGCCGCAGCATAAGGACATTGCTATACGCCGTGCTCTTTTTTAATGCATAAATAGCTAGCCATAAATCCGTCATAATAATTTGCCTGTTCTATGTTAAAACCTACACTTTTAAGTAATCCTTCCATTATCCAATCAAGTGTTGAAAATTCCTCTTTAATATGAACTTCTGTTTCTTCAGCGATCTTTTCTCCAACAACTTTTCTAAGTCCAGAGATGATTTTCCTAAAATATCCATCGTAGTCTTTTATCTGTGCCGGAAAAACAACATCTCGCAGATAAAACTTCCCACCATCTTTCAGTATTTCGTAACTCCTTCGTAAGGCTATCATTTTCCAATAATCAGGTAAATGGTGTAATGATAGCTGTGTCACTATTGCATCAAACCCTTCTGTACTTTCGTATGTTAGAAAACCAGCATTCTGAAATTCAACGTTTGACTTGTTTTGGCTTTTTGCTTTTTTCTGAGCTAATTCAATCATTCTGGGTGAGACATCAATAGCAATAACCTTTCTACAGTAAGCTGAAAAATCCAAAGCCAATTCTCCTGTTCCTGTACCAATTTCAAGGATGCAATCTGAGGAAGTTGTTTTGATAAGACCTCTTATATATTCACACTCCTGCTTAATATTTCTCAATTTCTGCATTCGCAGATCATAAGCTTGAACTTCTTGAAGGTCGGTATAATCTACACCAACCTGTTCAAATTCATCATAGTGCCATTTTGAATTCTGTTTCATATAGAAAACCTCTCTCTAACTTAGAATACATACTTTCAAGAGCAGTCGGATAAGTCAGAGGGATTACTCCCTCTTCCTCCCCTAAGAACCCTACGTAAGATTTTCACCTCATACGGCTCAAGCTATCCTAAATCAACCCAGATATGGGTTAACAAACAGCATTATCTGTTTCCTCTATTCACGATAAAAGTCTACTAACTACATTAACTGTCTACAAATGCCCGCTATTCGCTTTTTGGCTTTCCTATATTCGTAAAGTTTCTATCGTTTCATTGATTGGACAACCTACTGGAAGTCTGCACCCTTTTGGATTGGAGCAAATCTAGAACTTCTATTCATCCTATTATTAGATGACTTTCGCTTTTTCCAGTTTCCTTTACCTACTGAATATTGTACCTTTCTTACGAAAAACCTACCTTATGGAATTCATTGGGCTTACTCAGTTCCTAATATCGACCAATTCATATTACCTTAATTTCCACCTTTACTCCAAAGACTATATCCACTTGTTCAATAATACGACTAGTAATTGAACTCATCTCACACCTTTTGGTTACAGCGTATCAGCCCTATTTCGCTATTCACGTTTGACGAAACTTACGGTGATTCATTTAATTTAATCATAGTAGTACATTTACCCTAGCAATCATCTGTTTTATGCTAACAGAATGTTCACATTGTTCCTATGGCTTAGCACCCCGTCGTTACCAACGACGCACCCATAGGTAGGGTTATTCCAAGTGGATAGAATAGTCCAAAAGTCTTTTGACTTAGACAGCCCGATATAAGGCTTACCACTTATATATTTTAAAGTGCTGGTCGCACTAGTAGATAACGTCCCGCGCATTCCCAAAGTCTGGTTACTACATCCGTATTATCTCGATTTTGGGAATGTGCTGTTAGTCGAAGTAACCCTACGCTTGAAATTATAGCATATATGTTATATAATATTTTTAGATACCGAGGTGATTAAATTGTATGAAATTGAGTATTATATTGATAACGGTAAATTCCCAGTTGTAGAATTTATAAAACGATTAAATTCAAAAGAACAGGCTAAGATTTTAAGAGAAATAGATTTACTTCAAGAATTTGGTCTTTTTCTAGGCCCTCCACATATTAAAAAACTTGAAGGACGATATAAAAAGATATGGGAACTAAGAATTAAGCAAAGCACCAATGATTTTCGCATTTTCTATTTCAGTTTCAATCAAGGTAAATTTGTTCTTCTTCATGGTATCAGAAAAACTTCAAACTCTACACCCCAAAATGCTTTGGATATATCATTAAAACGCATGAATAACTACTTAAAAGGATGTGAGCAATAATGAGACACGAAGAAGTTAAAAAGCAAATCTTACAATCGCCAGAAGTACAAC
This sequence comes from Clostridia bacterium, assembly GCA_028684195.1. GTDB lineage: Bacteria > Bacillota > Peptococcia > DRI-13 > DTU073 > JAQUGH01. Next base: position 5,003 of record JAQUGH010000100.1, read on the forward strand.
GTGAATATGATGAATTAAAAGTGCTTTATGATATAAAACGTGAAATTATTAAACTACGAATTGAGCAAGGTCTAAGTCAAAAAGAATTAGCTAACAAAATAAATACCAAACAATCAGCAATTTCCCGCTTAGAGAGTGGCGACTATAACCCAAGCTTAGAATTTTTATCTAAAGTAGCAATCGCATTTGGCAAGGAACTCCATATTAGTTTTCAATAGCAGTGGTGCTTCCACTGTTATTTTTATGACATATAAGATTATCATGCAAGGGTTATTGCGACTAACAACATATTACCGAAACTAGTTTCGGATATGCACCCAAATATGGACATATTCCGAAGTAACTTTCGCACAACTGATTTATAGCAATCGACCTAGACATAAAAAAGCCACTTCCGCTCACGGATAGTAGCCACATGTTTATGCAAAACAATATTAGTATTTTTTCTACTAACTTCTACAATTATTTTATATACTCATTCTAATCCCTTTGTTTTTAACAGTCAATTAAATAAGCATAAATTGTCTACTTTTATTGTAAATATATTTCCCCATGATGAAACTAACGAGTTTAAATAAGGAAATAACTGCTACTGAAGGACAATGGTAACAGGTTTGCTATCCTTTTTTCTTCATCGAATCAATTAACTTCCACGTTAATTGATTCGATGAAGAAAAAAAAGTCGAGATAACAGAAAAACCCGATTCAAAAAAAATTCTCATGTCTCCTTATCAATGGAAATTATATCTAAAAAGCGGAGGTAAGGGGTTATGAGGATTGAAAAATTGTCAGTAGTCTTATTGACCTTCATCTATATCTTGGTAAACATTATTGGTATTACACCTTCCTTTGCTTTTGCTCCTCGCTTTGGAATGGACGAAAACAACAGTAGACAAATAAAAGACAACTTTGAAGAAACAGAATTCCCTTTTAAAGTGCTATCTCGTAAATCCATGGGTAAATTACTTTTATTTCCTCTCATATGTATTTTAACTATTTTATACTTTTCTACCAACACACGCTAAAAAACCGCATTTCTGCGGTTTTATTATCATTTGGTGGAGAGTACGGGAATCGAACCCGTATCACAAGATTGCGAACCTAGCATTTTCCCATTAAACTAACTCCCCTTCACTACAATACTATCCAATGTTTTGGTAAAAATCAAGTATAATCTTATACTTGTAAAATAGAGCTATACGCCCATTACACAATGTTTTCATCATAACACCATTTTGATTTTTTGAATACAACTTATTATGAAAAACTTGAAATATATAAATCAATACTACCGTTTTGTTGCCACGTTCAGAGCCTGACTTCTCCTTGAATTTCGAACTTCTTCTCCACCTGTAATACACCTATTAAGATTCAGACGATAGTATTTTGCCAGTTCCTCTGGTTAGTTTTATAAATGAACTTCTTTAATCTTTTTCTGTATTTTTTTAAACTTATCCTTTATTTTATCTTGATTTTCTGTGTATTTATTATCTATATTCCATTAAAAATCAGATTGTCTTTTCATTCACATCATTTTTTAAAGATTATAAAACCAAAGTAGAACCACGGTATTAATACAATATTTTCGCGTTCTTACTTGCGGTCATGCATTGGAACTTGATTAATGCCAAGGTAATCCATAAGAGCAATTTGAAACACTTTTGAGTAATTCACTCCTTGGGCCTCTGCCATTTCCTTTAACCAAGCAGGTATTGTCAGATTAGTTTTCACTGCTCTATTGTCCAGTTCATTTCTCACGATATCAGGGAAAACGGTAACAGGAGATACTATATACCCTGCTACAGTTTCAGAATCAATTTGAGGTGTTTTAGACGGAGTTGGTATCTTATCACCATCCTTTTCCATTCCATATATATGAAGTCCTAATGCATCAGCCGCCTCTCTTTGTGCCTCTTCAAAACTGTCACCATAACTCACACAACCCACAATATCTGGAAAGTATACACTATATCCTATTTCAGTTGGTTCAAATACCGCTAAATAAGTGAATTTACGCATAGTTACATATCTCCTTTCTATGATACAGGCTAAGACTTTATTTTAACCCTGCCTGTTTTAGTATACTATTGAGTGTACCGGGAGCAATATCTCCTTTATGGTTAGATACTGTTACTTTGCCAAGTTTAGTACGATGTTTCAGTTGAATATGAGAACCCTTTATTCTTGATTCAACCTCTTTCCACCCATCTTTCCGTAGTATCTTTAGTATTTCTTTAACCGTCATTATGCTCCCTCCTCACATTAATATTGTACGCCTCATTTATGCGTATGTCAATAAATTAATGCGTATTTATTATACGCGTTACTGATTAATCTATGTATTCCTTTTAACTCAGAAATAATTAGGTGTCTGAAAGGTTACAACATCAGAAATGTTGCCATCAATAGAAGAAGGAAAGCCTGAAACTCGCTATTGGCAAGAGTTCCAGGCTTTTGGTTTCTTATTCCCACTCAATAGTTCCAGGTGGCTTAGAAGTTATATCAAGAACTACCCTGTTTACTTGA
>JAQUGH010000101.1 GCA_028684195.1 Clostridia bacterium
AGTAATTCTTCCCCTCGTATATATGGTAATCTCTCAATTTGGGAAAATTTCTCCTGTTCTTCAAAATATTCTCCAATTGCAGTTGGTATATGTTTAAAATCAGAAGTCTTATTATAATATTTTGCTATTTCTGCATAAAGCTCCGTCGCTCTCTTTTCGCCAATTCTAAGCAAACAAACATGACATTCAAACGCTTTTAAAACCTTTTCCGGACGCGCCATATTCTTTTCAGATAACCTTTTCCTTCTGAAAATCGCCACAATACCTCACCACCATTCCAATAATGGTTTTCATATAACTATTGCAACCTTCTTTTTATCTGCCTTTTTCGTGTTTTTTTTGACTTTGATATATTAGAAACTTCCTCAACCTTTGTCGTCATCATTTGATAAAGCTTCGTATCAGTCGGGAATTTATCAACAAACGGTACAATACTCGTACCAGAAAATAATAAACCTTGCCCTGCATCTGAATTAGTAACATAAGATAACTGTGCAGGGGAAATATTTAATAGTTTCGAAAGTTCCGCTCTATCACTTGGGGACTGATTAAGTAATAACAAAAACTCACTATTAGATAACATTCTTCGTGCTAGATCCGACTTCAATAAATCTTCAATATTCTGAGTAATACCAGTCGGAATTGCACCCCATTTTCTTGCTCTTTTATATAACTCAAAAAGGAAATTTGCTGAATATTCATTGGCGAATAATAAATATATTTCATCCATGTACAGCCATGTCCTTTTTCCCTTGTTCCTATTTTGAGTAATTCTATTCCATATTGCATCAAGTACTATGAGCATACCCATTGTTTTTAATTGCTTACCCAAATCTTTAATATCATAACAAATTAAACGATTGTTAATATTAATATTAGTCTTATTAGAGAAAACAGACAAATTACCAGTTGTATAAAGCTCTAAAGCAGTTGCTAAATTTTCTGCTTCTGCCTCTTTTTGCCTTTTCAGTATCTCGTAGAAATCTTTCAATGTAGGTATTTTCTCAATATCGAAATCCTGCATATACTCTCTATATGTCATTTTCAAGCATCGGTCAATAATAGATTTTTCTTTTGGACTCAAACCATCCCTACCACCAACGATAACTTCACAGAGTGAAAGTACAAAATCTGATTTTAACATTAATGGTTCCTCGTCATCCGAATAATCCATTGTCATATCAAGAGGATTTATATAGTTACTTGATCCTGCCGATATATAAATTACCTGACCTTCAAAATTTTCCACTAATCTAGTATATTCTCTCTCCGGGTCAATTATTATAACATCATCATCCGTATTAAGTAATACATTCACCATTTCACGTTTTGCACTAAATGACTTCCCGCTTCCAGGAGAACCAAGAATAAACCCATTTGCATTTTTTAATGACTTTCTATTAAACATTATTACTTTTTTTGACACAGCATTTAAACCATAATACATACCATCCTTCTGCACCAATTCTTGCGATGTAAAAGGAACAAATATTGCTGTGCTTTCAGTAGTCAAACATCGATCAATCTTCAGTCTATTCACGCCAAGAGGAACTACTGAATTAAGAGCATCCTCTTGTTGATAATTAAGTGTCCCCATCTGACAAATATACTTTCTTGCTACTGCATTAATAACTTCTGTATCTTTATCTAAACTCTCTTTAGTGTCTGCCATATGCACTATTATTATATTTGTAAGATACATCTTTTGATTCTTGTTCACAATATCATCCAATAATTCTTGGGCTTCTTCCAAGCTATGCCGCAACTCATATGGAATAAAAGCTTCAAGATAGCCACTACGAAGACCTCTTTTTTGATAATCTATTTTATTTGCTTCCATCCCAGTAATTTGATGTTTAATCATCTTAAGTGCAATATGTGGTTCAATAGCTCTAATATTTATATTTAGTAACATATTAAAACTGAAATCAGTTAACTCACTTAAAAACCCATCATTAAGAAAGGTTGGAAGCTCCATGATAAATATCGCTCTTGCATATTTATCCCCTATTCTCATGTGATCACGTTTAAATTCAAAGCTATCAGGAGCTATTAAATCTTTCGTAATCAAACCTTTTCTTCTACTCGCTTTAAGATCAAAAATAAACTCTCCCTCATGTCCGTTTCGATATATATCATGAAGAAGCTCCAATCTTTCTTTAAGCGACAAGACTTTTCCATGACTTCCAAATCTATTAATAAGACTTAAAACATCACTTTCAAGCCTAGAGAATATATTCCTTGCTTCAGAAATAGCATTTGCCGTAATCGACAAAGTAATATATTTCTCCTTTTGTATATCATTTTTACCAGCCAACATCTGATGTTTGAGCATATCATTATACTCTTTCCTATATTCATCAAGATGATCGCCCTTCGCTTTTAATAACATTTCCTTCTGAAATGAAATCTGATTTACAGACTTATTATTTATGGTAATCTGAACCCCTATGGTAGAGTTAAAATAGTTCATAAAATCACAGTATCTTACAAAGATATCTTCCTTATCCTCCTGACGTGCTACCTGATAATTTATATCATCAAACATAATGGTTCTTGTATATTTCCCTTCATATGTCTCAATGATTCCATCATCATATGCCATTCTATAAGGTATAGTCTGTTGTGAAGTTCTAGGTACATTACTTTTTTTCTTCTTACCCTTATCCAAAGTACTACTGCTTACACCATCATTCTTTTTTATGCCTAAAATATTTTTAATACTTTTCAATACCCTCACCCCTGTCTCTTAACAAATAACATCTTTGTTTTTTTACTCTACTTTTTCATGCTACCTTTTTTATTCAGTATTCTATATTTAGGTTTGGATTCCTTTCTTGTTTCAAACTCAACTTGTTTTTGATGAGCATCTAATATTAATCTAAATAAATTTTCAGTTTTATATTTTCTCTTTTGAGGTGTAAGCAATTGAAATCTAAACATACACACAATAAATTTTTCAAACTCCATCCCATTATATTTAAAATATCCTACTAATATAATAGGTACAGCATTGCATATAATCAGCCAGCTCGCCATATCATCTCCAATATAAGGACGAGCGAATATATATAACGGTATATTAATACCTAAAGCTAATACAGTACCTATTGTTTGACGCAAAGTAAGTCCAAAAAATAATTTTTCTTTATACGTACGGATTTCTTTAGGTATTCTTATCTCAATCATTTTTACGCCCTTCTTCCCATATTATGATGCACCGAGTATCCTATTAGCCCATTCTCCTGATTTACCTACTGTGTACAATAATAGCACTGACATTATAAGTGCAAATCCCGCATCATCAAGCCAATGAAAAATATTTATACCACTTTTATCAAAAAGTACTTCGTTTTGTACACCTAAAAAGATTATACAACAAACCATAATTATCACACCTTGAAAACATACTGCAAGAAATTGCTTTGTAAAGCCTATACCAACATCCTGATGCTCTTGGCTTATTAAAGTCGACAAAGGTATAGGTGCAACTAAAGTATATATACAAAGTTTAAATAAACGTCCATACACAATCACATAAATAAATATTTTCACAACCATAAATACTATCCACGCTAGAAACATCGAAATAATATATCCTAATTTGCTACCAAACTCAGCACTTTTATAAGCCAACTCCGTCGAATCAAGAGCCGCATATGTCTTAGCTTCAAGTAATTTTCGCTTAGCTGCATCAGGTATAGCAAATCCTGACATATTAGCCATTAGAAGATTTGTAACTTCATATATTCCCTCTATAACAAGCAAACTATTTTCCATAACAATCTTAACAATAAGCAATCTTAGTAAACATGAAATCACAACTTCCCAATTCATAAACTCAAACATCACAGACTTTTTTAAAAAGCTTAATAAAAAGAATAAAGTAAGTAAAGTATACGAAAAAGGCAACACTGCCGTTTTATAAATGGTCTCTAACGTGCCCCACAGTCCACCAAAAGATTTAGGTACAGATCTAACATGTTCATATATCCTGGCAACATCATCATTAAAAAGAAATAATCCTCTAAACCTATTGAAAATCCATTCATATATACTATCTATTACCCCAGCAGCATACACAGGAGTTGCTACAGTAATATGAATAAACATAGCGACAAACACAATAGCAATAATTTTATTCATATTAGTTCTCAACTTCATACTATCACCACCCTAACGACTATTTATCCAATATACAAACAAATTATATCTTGATACTACTCTCAAGTAAACTAATAATTCATATTAATATTTATAAATAAATACTTTTATAATTACCATTTGGCTTTATAAAACAACTTGCTACTACTCATTCCCTCATAAAACAATATTTCAAAAAGTGGGGCAAAGTCGTACCCAAGTGTAACCTTCGCCCCAAGACATACCCAATCTCAAATCGCTACTACAATAAGAGTTCTAAACAAAGAACGTTTTGTATACTTGACAAACACCCCAAACCATGAACCCGGAAGCCATTGTTTTAAGTCCACGCACTTTCGCATCAGCATCATCATTCATGAATCCCATAGCTGTTTGTAATGCTCCAAAAAACGCAATTACCAAACCAATTTTTCCAGCCCAAGCAGCTATCCAAGATATCACAGTATCAAGCTTATTCGTGCCACCAAATTTTTTATTAAAATCAGCAATTGACATTTCCCACGTACCAGGGGTATTGTTTGTATCATATCCTAAAAGATCAAAAGTTTTTGCATCATAAACTGGCGTTGGATTATCCACTGTACCAGCAAACGCCGGCACCGCCATAGTCATAAAAACAAACATTACAGCCAACGTAGCAAAAGCAATCTTAAACCTCTTATCGTTTCTTAATTTCAACATTGATCCAAACATCTCTCATCACTCCTCATTTCATTTATTTGTGTATTTCCTTAAATAAAATATGTATTGAATAATTACGCCTTAAAACTCTATTTTTTCTATCTGCCCAATTTTCTCATCCTCCAGCTCGTACTCACTAGGCTGAGGAAACTTCTCTATAACCAAACTATCATTATGTGAATATTTATCAGCACCTCCTTTGTGCTCTGCTTTCTTTTTGTGGTCATTCACCCTCCCCACGCTTCGATAATCGAAGTAATTTTTATCTGAACTATCATACAGGTATTTGTAATTTCTGTGACTTTCTATCTTAAACTTTTTCGAATAAAAGGGATTCATCCCTCTAATAGTCAAAACACAATCAGTATCAGGCATACGACCTACTTCATCCGGAAGCATAAGTTCTCTCCCTTGAATACTCCAATTCAAGGTACTGCTACGTTGCCACCTAGGTTCTCTACTATAGTTGATATCTAACGCATCAATTGTCTCTTTTCCCAACGCTTCACTTATGTATTCAAGAGTTCCCTTGTCCCTTCCTCCTAAAAATAACATACTATCACAATTTCCGACTATAGTTTCCCAGCTTTCATTATAAAATTCTTTTAGTTGCGACAAATTTTGAATAATAATGCTAACACTTACTTCTCTGCTTCTCATTGTTCCTACATATTTATCAAAGTCAGGTATCTCTCCAATGTTAGCAAACTCATCTAGTATAAATCTAACGTGCGTTTTTAATCTTCCTTTGTTTTTGAAATCCGCTATATAATATAAAGTATCAAACAATTGCCAATACATCATTGCTACAAGAAAATTGAAGGTCGTATCACTATCAGGTATTATTACATATATCGCGGTTTTTTCTTCACCTATCGACTCAAAATGCAACGTATCTATATTTGTTAAATTTTCAAGTGCCTTTATATTGAAAGCTGCCAATCTTACACTGGTTGATATAAGAATTGATTTTGCAGTCTTACCTGCCGATTGCTTAAATATTTTATATTGCTTCAAAGCTATATGATCGGGTTCCTTCCGTTCAACTTGTTCAAATAATATATCTAAATCGCTTACATAATCTTCCTCTTCTTCTCTTACTTCAGCTCGCCTCAATAACTCAAGTATTGTCCCAAAGTTCTGTTCTTCTTCCGGTAATTCATACCACATATAATAACTCAAAGCCTGTAAAAGTGCCGTTTCTGCCTTTTCCCAAAAAGGATCGTTAGTATTAGAATTTTTGGGAGTTGTATTTTTTATCAAACAGTTTATAGCTTTAAGTATATCCGCCTCATTTTTTATGTAATGAAATGGGTTATAACAATCACTGTATTCCATCTCCACAAGATTAAATACTTTTATCTTATAACCTTTTCTTCGCATAAAGCTCCCTGTATCTCTCAAGATCTCGCCCTTGGGATCAGTTATAACGTAGGAAGTATTTGCTTGCATTAAGTTGGGTTTTACATAATTTCTCGTCTTACCAGTACCAGGAGAGCCTATTACTAATGTGTTTAAATTTTTCTGAGTTTTACGTATATTGAGGCTCAATCCTTCTGTTTGAGTAAGAATCGTGTTTTTTTGACTATCACTCTCCTTTAATTTTCTGATTTCTCCTCTACTTCCCCATTGAGAAGTACCATGTTCTTTACCCGGCATTGTCTTCTTTTTCGTAAATTTATAATATGCTAACGCTAACGAATAAAAGAACAGTGCATACGCTGGTACCCTCAATCCACCCACATTGGGAAGAAATACCGGATAAGCTTTTATATGTGCAGAAACATCATCTGCAAGGCACTTCATCTTGTCCATATCTAATTTAGCATATGAATTAATTACTTCTCCAACATGTACAAATATATAAGCTACCAATAAAAATCCAACCGTAAATAATACTAAATCCGCTTTATCTCTTTTATCCCTTACTTCCTTTTCTGTCGCCATTGGCTCACCTCCTACTTTGAGATTACTTTTTTTACCATTTTAATTTTATAATAAACTATCTAACATTATTATATTTGAACGTGCAATAATTCACTTTTGATTTTATTATAACAGCTTCTTACGTTTAAAACAATACCAATAGCAGAAAATTTTATCGTTTTGAGTAAATTAAACTAATTTTTTTATAACAAAATAACTTTTAATTTGTAACTATTTTAATTATTTTATTCGTTTATGTCTATTATTTTTTTATACTTCGCTGTAACGCACTCGCCTATGAGCTTCTGTATTACTTCATATGCAATATCATAAACAAATATTCAATAAACTACTACGCCTAATTCAGCACAGCAGTCTATTGAATATAAAACATTTTTTTGCTTATCCAATCATAGAATAACCCTATCCCTTTTTGATCCACCCTTTTTTGTACAACAGCTCAGCAATTTGCACAGCATTTAATGCTGCACCTTTTCTTAGATTATCACCAACCACCCACAAATTAAGTCCGTTAGTTATCGTGAAATCCTTTCTAATCCTTCCCACAAACACTTCATCAGCCCCTGAACAATCGAAAGCTAATGGATAGACATTATTCCTTGGATCATCAAGAACCTTAACACCCGGAGAACTATTCAATATCTCCATTATTTTAGTTGCTTCTGGCAACGGCTTTTCCGTCTCAATATTGATTGACTCTGAATGGCAATTCATGACAGGAACTCTTACAGCAGTA
>JAQUGH010000010.1 GCA_028684195.1 Clostridia bacterium
AATATTACGATGAGGAAAGTGGGTTGTATTATCTTAGGGCTAGGTATTACGACCCAGTAGTAGGTAGATTTATCACAAAAGATAGCTATGAAGGGGATATAGCGAATCCGCTTAGCTTGAACCAGTACACATATTGCCACAATGATCCTGTGAACTATACAGATTATAATGGTCAAAATCCAGTAGCTGTAATATATATGTATTGTGTTACAGTAACTCGTGCACCTGATACACAAATAGATATGCAATGTATAGCACTTGACCTATCTCAAGGCAACTATTTTGCAGCAGCGTTTGATGGAGCAGGAGTACTTTTACCTGGGGTCACAGGTGTAGGCAAGGCTGCTGATGATACAGCTAAAGCAGTTTGGATCCCTATATCCTGAAATATTTGTCTCCGAATTTGTAAAAGAACTGATTTGTTCGAATGATTTGTCTGGAACATTATTTAAGCATGAAGTTAAGGACTACAAGGGAAGAGAAATGTCTAAGTATTTTTGTATAGAAATTAGCAATATACTTCCTCTTATGAGTTCCACTGCTTGGTTGATACAGGAAGATTCTCATAGATATAAAGATTGCGGAGATAATGTTATTTATTTACGGTCTGATTGTCAGTATGAGAGAAAGAAACTAGCTAATGCTCAAGATTTTAATTTGACATATGAGTATATTGATAATTTTCGTGAGAGAAAAATTATAGTCAGCGAGAAGGTAAGAAAACTCTTTCAATCAAACAAGCTTTATGTAGCATTTACACCTGTAGCAATTATTTGACAGTCTAATACAGTTCCGCAAAACCATACTATATGACATAAACAATGACATTGTTTATGTCATTCTATCTTACTCTTTTTTGAAAATCCAGGATGGTGCGCTGCCGTTTACTATCGAACTTATTCCATACATATAACAAGGTATAAGTCATGGATTTTACAGGACTTATACCTTGTTGGGATTTGAAAGTGCCGATAATATCCAACTTTATCCAGTAATAGATTTTACCATATTTTTGTTAAGTGTATTTGTATAGTCTATTATAATTTCTATAATGTACCCATAAATCAAAACATAAATTTTCAAATTTTAAATGAACTTGAATTAACTCTAGTTCCCTATCTATGTTTCTAACCACAAACTAATTAATTGGAATCCTCACTGGGCATTCTATGTCAAAGAGTTTATAGCAGTCACCTGCTTTTTTAAATGCCTCTTGTGTAATGATTGCATGTTCATACACTTTACACTTGTGATTCCTTAAGTTGAGAAACATGGATTGTGGATTGAGTTTTGTTTCTTTCAGTTCATCCTGAACCATTTTGCATAATATTGTTGCCATAAATGTCAACAGAAGATGTCCACGAAATGTATCTTCGTTTTGAACTTTGACAGGCAACATCTCAGCATGGTTTTTACCGATATCAAAGATCTGCTCAATCTGCTGTCTTGTGCTGAGAGTTTTAGTATTGGTAGTTCCTATAATGCAGATGGCTATAAACTGGATGTACAGTTTAAATCTGAAATTGATATGAAGGGAGTATAGATTCTCAACAGTAATATAAAAATATACTTGTGAGATGAATAACAAAAACACGAAGTAAAACAACATTTATCCAATATACAATAACGGATATCAAAATTCCGGTAACGTTTTCGTTGACAAATATACAGAACATAGCATATACTTATAACAGTAAAGGAGTGGATGATTCATTTGTATACTGAAATAGTTAAAATAATAGAAGGCGGTCTCATCGGGGATAAAGAAAAAGTTCAAAATTACGCTACAGTATTAGCTGATAATCTAGAAAAGCAAGGTGAAGCTGCATTAACAAAAAAGATTCGTTCTGTTTTAGCAAACAAAAAAGGAGTACTTACTTCTCTTGATAGTTTCGCAACAAAACCAGTAGATGCCGAAAGTCGTATGGATATAGTCGAAATAACTATGCCTAAGATCGACATATCTAACATTGTGCTAAGCAAATATGCTAAAGAAGAAATTTCTGGGTTTATTGAATGTTACAAACACAGAGATAATCTTCTAAAGGCTGGAGTTGAGTCTTCAAATTCATTATTACTATATGGACCTCCAGGATGTGGTAAAACCACAGTAGCACAGTATATTTCAGCCATAACTGAATTGCCTTTAGTTACAGCTCGGCTAGACGGTTTGATTTCTTCTTTGTTGGGAAGTACAGCTAAAAATATACGTAAAATTTTTGATTACGCTGCTAAGCGTGAATGCATTTTGTTTTTAGATGAATTTGATGTAATAGCTAAGCTTAGGGATGATAAAAACGAACTAGGTGAACTAAAAAGAGTAGTTAATAGTTTGATTCAAAATATAGATGGATTGAATAACAATAGTATTTTTATAGCTGCAACTAATCATCATGAATTGCTAGATCCAGCAATTTGGAGAAGATTTTCGAAAGTAATAACACTAGAAAAACCGCACAAAGAAGAAATTGGTGAACTTCTAAAAATATTTTTTGACGCTGCACCTAACAATATTCTAGAAAATGAAAAAAAGTTAGAACAGTTAGAAAGTGCTCTTGTTGGGTTTAGTCATTCTGAAATAAAAACCATAGTTAATAACACTGTAAGAAATTCAATAATAAGGATAAAAGGTCCTGTTACAGTTTGTGATGTTTTAAAAGAAGTATATTTTCACAAATACCATAGCATTGAGGATGAAAATATATTTATTAAATATCTATTGCAAAATAATGCACCACACAAAGAAATTAACGAAAGTTTAGGAATACCTTTAAGAAAAATTCAGTCAGTATCAAAAAATGATATTAAGGAGTGATATCCATGAGTAATGAAAAGTTGCCAATTAAGTTTTTTGCACCTAGAGAAGTCGATGAGCTAAGTGTTGAACCCGGTGGTGGTGGAGAACCTCCTAAATGGCTGTTGTCAGGTACGGAATTAGAAAAACGTTCAGAACAATTATTATTAGATTTGGATGAGTTTGAAGAAGTTATCAGAGATAAGGAATTGAGAAACTCACCTGTGCCATTTGTTTTTATTGCAAAAATGTGTGATGATTCCACTTCTAAATCTCGAAGAAAAGATATTTCAAATTTATTTCAAATCAAAGGCGAAGGTAATGTCATTGGTCTTACAAAATCTGATGAACTGATTGTACGTTTGGATTTTAGCGAAGATATAAAAGCTCTTAGTTTAAGATTGAAAGATTATGAACGAAATAGCTATGCTATATCTTGCTTAGAAAATTTGTTAGAATATAAACCACTTGTCATTGAAGCAGATGCGGTAGATAATTACAAAGTTAAACTTTTTGATTATCAAAATTACGAGCAAAATTTAGCTATGCAAAGATTATTTGAACGAACCATTTTTAATAAAAATATTGAGCTTAAAAAAACTGATTATTCTAGTGAACTAGTAATTTATAATCTAAAAAATATTGATAAAACTGCATTGGACGATTTGAAGAGCTGTGATATTTATCAAGCAGTATTTTCCATTGAACCTATGCCGAAGTACTCAATATCTTTAGACGTAATGGATACTGATCAAAAAGTAGACATTGTGTATCCTAAAAACGATCAAAAATACGTGACGATTGGAATTTTAGATAACGGTATTGCACCTATTCCCCATCTTGCTCCATGGTTGGTTAAAGAAAGATGGAGTGTATATCCCGAAAACAATATTAATCCTACACATGGAACTTTTGTCGCTGGAATAGCATTATATGGTGATTCTTGCGAAGAAAAAAATTGGGTTGGACATCATGGAATTAAATTGTTTGACGCAACAGTTTTTCCTGATACTGAAAAAGAAGGTCTAGAAGAGGATGATTTAATTGAAAATATCAAGGAAGCAATAGGTCAAAATCACGAAAAAGTCAAAATATGGAACTTGTCAATTAGTATCACGAGAGAAGTAAGTGATGATAAGTTTTCGGATTTTGCTATTGCTTTAGATTCTTTGCAGGACAACTATAATGTTCTTATATGTAAGTCAGTTGGTAACTGTAGCAATTTCATAGCAAGCAAACGAAAAGGAAGAATTCATGAAGGAGCTGATTCAGTAAGATCTCTTGTTGTTGGATCAGTAGCTCACGAAAAAAATGGGTTTGATTTTTCTGAAATTGATAATCCCTCTCCTTTCTCTCGAATGGGACCGGGACCAGAATATATAATCAAACCAGAAATTGCACATTATGGTGGAAATGCTGGAGTAGATAACACAGGGAAGTTGGTAACAAGTGGTGTAAAATCATTTTCTAAAGATGGTGCTTTAGAATGTTCTGTTGGAACTAGCTTTTCTACTCCCAGAATAGCTTCTTTAGCTGCTGGAATTTATTGTGAATTAAATGAAGAGTTTGATCCTCTACTTTTAAAAGCGTTAATTGTACATTCAGCATCATATTCTGATAATTTAAAAGTTCCCGTAGCTGAAAGGACTAAACAGCTTGGTTTTGGTGTACCTAAAACTGTAAGTGATATTATTTACAATAATCCTTACGAAGCCACGCTTATTCTGAGAGATAATCTTGCAAAAGGTAAGGTTATTGATATAATGGACTTTCCCATGCCGCTATCTTTAGTTAAGGACGGATTATTCACAGGACAGATTATTGCCACACTTGTCTACGATCCAATTCTAGATCCTTCGCAAGGAATAGAATATTGCCAATCAAATATTGATATAAAATTTGGATCTTATGACGAAAAATCAGAACGAGATACAAACAGACGCAATATTCTAAATCCAATTGGTAGACAAGGAGCTCAGAATTTATTTGTAAGTTCTTTATATAGCAAAACAAGAATGAAAAATAATATTAATGATTTTTCATTGAAAGAAAGACTACTTATCCAATACGGAGATAAATACTATCCTGTTAAAAAATATGCTGTTGATTTATCAGAGTTAACTGATGCAAACAAACAACACTATTTAACAAAGGACAGAAGTTGGTATTTATATATTAGAGGCTTATTTAGAGATCATATTGAAAGACAAGCCTTGGCTGATTCTATACAATTGAGTCAGGAGTTATGCTTAATCCTAACTGTAAGAGATCCCTTTGGCAAAGCAAATGTTTATGATGAAGTTACTCAAAAACTTGATGAGTATAACTTTTGGCATAGTAATATTAAGGTTTCCACTGATGTTAATATTCCGGTGTAGTGAACCCTTATGATCTTAGAGACAGAATTCAATTTACGTTTAGAATCGTGATTGAATAAAGGACTTTAGATTATCAGCAATAGCATTTAACAATAGCACTTAACAATAGTTGAACGATAGTTGAACAATTGTTCAACTATTGTTCAACAATTGTTCAGCAATGGTTCTCCAAGAGAACCATTGCTTTTGTGTACAGACACAATTTCGTTTCAAAAGACATAACATAATACAATAAAAGAAAAAATAAAGGAACATATTTTTAATCTTTGCATATACTTAAGTGAATTGATATGAAAAAGAAAGGAGGTTTTGAGGGTATGTCAATTACCGTTACTACCAGACAACTCAAAGTGGAAAATGTAATAGGAGAAGCAATAAAACAAGTGAATGTAACAAGGGATATTACTCTTCCTGTACTAGCAAAGAAGATCGAGAGTGTTGATGCTGAAATCAGAGATGTGGACTATAAGATAATTGATAACAAAATCATCGTTGAAGCCATTCTTCATAAACAAATATATTATGTAGAATGTATTACAGGTGATGTACAAGAGTATACGGTACCAGATGAAAAAGTCACAGAATTCATCCATATAGACGGTGCTGTTGATGGGATGGATGCAAATGTAGATGTAGATATAGAATACTGTGATGTAGAAGCTATTGATATGGTGGGAGATAATGATTGTCATCAGATGTTTCAGCAGACATGTATTCTCAAAATTAAAGCAAAAGTAATTGAAATGGTGGAAATTGATGTTGTTACTAATGTGTATGGAGAAGGAGTTATCCCGAGCTATGAAATGGTTACAATAGACAATGTTATAGGGGCTGGTATGGAACAGTATAATGTTAGTGATAGTTTTATTGAGTTACCTGTAGAAACCAAAAAAATCAAAAGTATTGATGCGGAGATTCGTGATGAGGAAGAAAAGATTTTGCCAGGTAAGGTTATAGTTAAAGGTAAGCTTCACAAGCAAATATACTATGTAGTAGAACCTAGTGGGGAGGTAAAGGAATTATCAGTCGACGTTCCGTTTACTGTTTTTGTTCCTGTAGAGGGTGCCGATGAAGATGCCGATGTTACAACAGATGTAAGAATTGAATATATAGACAGCGAATTAGTTACTAAAAATGGTGGGAAGTACGTTAAAGAGACTGTTGTTCTTCAGATTAGTGCTAAGGTTACAGAGCGTCTTACAATCAATATTGTAACTTCGGTGTCTGGTGCTGAAGTTGAAACTAGAACGCTTAATATTGAAAGTACCATTGGGATGGGAACTCGTCAAGTTAATGTTCTTGCAGATATTATCACACCAACGCTAGCACGCAAAGCTTCCAGAGTTGATGCAGAATTAAAAGATTTGGAAGGGGAAGCGATACCTAATAAAGTTATTATCAAAGGGGTATTGCATAAACAAGTGTACTATGTGTCAGCTGTTGATGATCAACTTCGTGAAATAACATTAAATGAACCCTTTACAGAGTTTATTCATATGGATGGTGTACAAAAAGATGATACAGTAGATGTTACGGGAAGAGTTGAGTATGTAAACGTAGAGGCAAAAGGAGAGATTCCGACTACGCAGTGGAGACAAACAGCAGTGGTGGAAGTTAAGGCTAAAGTTACAGAAGCAGAGGAAATCACCGTGGTAACGGCTGTCAAGGATGTTGAGTATCCAGCTTGTCCTCCGGGGACAACGATTGATTATGTAATTCAAAAAGGGGATACATTATCGTCTATAGCTAAACGATATGGAGTAACTGTGCAAGCTATTTTGGCGATTAATCCGCAGATTACTAATCCAAATTTGTTATTTGTAGGGCGTGCTATTAAAATCCCTTGTCCAGGTGGTATGGGCTAACATTAGTGCAAATAAGCGTTATATTCCATGTGGATGGAGTATAACGCTTGTTTTAATAATATATAGTACATTTGTTGAAAAGATTATGAATAAAAATGCCTCTTTATGTAAATACTCTTAGTGTAAGAGAGATGAGGAGGTTGGATAAGTTGGGAAAAAGGTTGGTCTTTTATGTGTTTATATTAATTATGGTTGTGTGCTTTTTTTCTACACTATATATTGAAACGGAGGAGTCGAAATTACCATCCCTTATTAGATTACATATTATTGCCAATAGTGATAGTGATAGTGATCAAGAATTAAAGTATAAGGTAAAAGATGATTTAGTAAAACTCATTAGGGAAGATTTTAAAGATAGTCAAAGTATTGGCGAGTCAAGGGAGATATTATTAAATGAAATGTCGTATTTGGAAACGAAAGCCAAGGAGTCATTAGTAAGGGAAGGGTACGATTACAAAGTCCAAGCAGTTTTTGGAAGGTTTTGTTTTCCTACGAAATATTACGGCTCTTTTGCATTGCCGGCGGGGGAGTATGAAGCATTGAGAATAATAATAGGTGAGGGGAAAGGGGCTAATTGGTGGTGTGTACTTTTTCCGCCATTATGTTTTGTAGATGGGGAAAGAAGTCTTTGTATTCAAGACGACATAACAGAAGAATTAGTAAATGAACAAAATCAACGTCAGGTTATTAAAATAAAACCTGCTTTAAAAATAGTTGAATTATGGAAAGAAGTAATGAGTTAGCAAAACGTGTGGCAAAATATTATGCTACACGTTTCTTGTATTTATGGATAATACAAATTAAACTAGCATTAGAATAATAATTCATGTTTAAGTGAAGGAAGAGGGAGAAATAAATTATTGAAAAATTATAATGAGAAATTACGAGATATACCGGCGGTGGATAAAATTCTTAATTGTGAGCGATGTAAGTTATTAACACAAATTTATGGACATAATTTAGTTGTTGAAGCTATTAATATAGCTTTGAAATTATTGCGTAAAAAAATATTAATAAATCAAGACATGAAAATACCCAGTAGCGAGATGCTATGTCAAAAAGTTGAGGGTTATCTTAGGGAAGAGATGAGTCCTTGTTATAAAAGGGTGATTAATGGTACTGGGATAATACTTCATACTAACTTGGGGCGAAGCATATTGAGTGATAAAGCAAGGGAGGCTGTGGATATAGCGTCCTCTTGTTATACAAATTTGGAATATGATCTTGAGGAAGGTGGACGAGGAGAGCGTTATGATCATGTAGAAGGCGTTATTACTAAACTTACAGGGGCAGAGAGTGCTTTGGTGGTTAATAATAATGCGGCGGCGGTGCTGTTGGTATTAAATACCATGGCGAGAGGGAAAGAGGTTCTAGTTTCTAGAGGAGAGCTTGTAGAAATCGGAGGTTCTTTTCGGATACCTGAGGTAATTAAATTAGGGGGAGTTAAGCTTGTGGAAGTTGGAACAACTAATAGAACTCATTTGAAGGATTATCAGGATGCTATCAATGAAAATACAGGGTTAATACTTAAAGTTCATACCAGCAATTATAAAATAATGGGTTTTACTAAATCTGTGGAAAGAGGCGATTTAAGTAGTTTAGCGAAAAAGGCAGGAATTCCCTTTGTTGAGGATTTGGGTAGTGGGACGTTATTGGATTTAAAAAATTATGGATTGAACGATGAAAATTTTGTGCAAGATGTTATTAAAACTGGAGTAGATGTGGTTACATTTAGTGGGGATAAACTATTAGGAGGTCCTCAAGCGGGGATTATTCTTGGTAGGAAGGAATATATAGATTCAATGAAGAATAATCAACTTACTAGGGCATTAAGAATTGACAAATTGACGTTAGCGGCTTTGGAAGCCACGCTTCGTGAATATCTTTGTACTGAAAAGGTTGTTAATAATATTCCTATATATAGAATGCTCGCTACTTCATTGGAAGAACTACAGGGAAAGGGTGAAAAAATCAAGAAATGTTTATTGGGAATACGTAATAAGGTAGAAGTGGAAGTAGAAGTTGTAGATACTCGGGCTCAAATGGGGGGAGGGAGTTTGCCGGGGCAGAGTATTCCTTCGTTAGGAATTATAATAAAGCTTAAAAATTGTACTCCGATAGAATTAGAACGAAAGTTAAGAAAACAGACCATCCCTATTCTTGGATATATTGAGAAAAACAATTATGTTTTGGATTTGAGAACGTTACTTCCTGGGGATGAAGAGATAATAATAAAAAGTATTTATGATATAATGTTGGAGGAGAAAAATATTGCAGAAGGAAAATAGAAAGCCAGTATATCTTACCGCATATTCAACCAAAGCAGGGTGAGCAGCTAAAATAGGTCAGAATGACCTAGCACAAGTTTTGTGCAATCTTTCTAAAACAAAAAGTAATGATTCCAATTTAATGGTGGGTTTAGAAACAGCGGATGATGCAGGGGTATATCTATTAAATGAAAATATAGCTTTGATCCAAAGCGTGGACTTTTTTACACCTATAGTTGATGATCCCTATACTTTTGGGGCTATTGCAGCAGTTAATGCTTTGAGCGACATTTATGCCATGGGGGGAAAACCGTATACAGCGATGAATATATTAGCTTTTCCAATTGATATTTTTCCGGCGTGGGTTTTAGCGGAGGTATTAAGGGGTGGTGCTGAAAAGTTATCTGAAGCAGGGGCTGTTTTGCTGGGAGGACATAGTGTTAAGGATGACGAACCAAAATATGGGCTTGCGGTTACGGGGGTTGCCCATCCAAGTGAAATATGGACTAATGCAGGAGCCAAAGTAGGCGATGAGTTGATTTTAACAAAGCCATTAGGGATAGGGATAATCACGTCTGCTCTTAGAAAAAGTAAGGATATGAAGGGGAATGTTATAGTTAGTGATGTTGTACCCGATGCTGTTAAGAAAAGAGCAATTGAAGTTATGATGATCTTGAATGAAAAAGCAGCTTTGATTGCAAGGGAAGTCGGGATAAATGCGTGTACAGATGTTACGGGTTTTGGTCTATTGGGTCATTCGTGGGAAATGGGCAAGGCAAGTAATGTTCAAATAGAGATAAGCTTAAAAAAAGTTCCGGTTATTGAAGGAGCTAGGGAATTAGGGGAAGAAGGTTTTATTGCTGGGGGCAACTGGGCTAATCTTGAATATATGTCGGCTAACACGGACTTTTTCCCTGAAATGGAAATGATCGATAAAAATATTTTAGCAGATCCAATTACTTCAGGTGGACTTTTAATAGCAGTGCCTAAAGAGAAAGCAAAAGTTTTACTTAATCGTCTTCAAGAGAGAGGAGTACAGGAGGCTAGGATTATAGGGAGAGTTGTAGAAGGTGAATCACGTATTGCGGTAAAACCATAGCTTTTATACAAATATTTTATTTGAAAGATGAAGTTTTATTGAAGATAAATTATTTGTCCTGGATAAAGCAAATTTGGATCTATTTGGGGATTTGCGTCAATTAGTTTAGGAAGAGGGATACCAGTTTTAATAGCTATTGCCCATAAGCTATCCCCTTGTCTTACAACGTATGTTTTTGAGCTAGGATTAAGAATAGGAGTATTTATAAAATCCTTGGTAGATGTCGAAAAAATTTCTACAGGAGTTCCTATGGAGACTAAGGAAAATACCTGCTCGACATCATGGTTATACATGCGAATACATCCCAGGGAAACTGATTTACCGATTGAATTAGGATTATTAGTACCGTGGATTCCATAGCGGGGTTTGCTAAGACCCATCCATCGAGTGCCATAGACTTTACGTCCGTCCATTAATATTTTGTTAACAATACTCCAAGTTCCTATGGGAGAAGGGGTATTTGGCTTGCCAATGGCGACTGGATAAGAACCATGTACTTGTTGACGCTTATAGAGGGTAAGCCGTCTAGTGCGGAGATTGATGGTTATAGAAAAAGAACCTTGAGACAAAATAGATCACCTCGTTTTTAGTTTAGTATATGTTTATTAGGCTTGGCAGGGTATAACTAAAAGAGATATACGGAGGAATAAAGCGAATATGTATTTACAGCGGACATTATTAAAGAATCTCCAAAAAGCTAGCAATAAAAAAGCATTACTATATTCGGCGGATCGGCGTAAATATTGTAAGACAAAATTACTTTCTATTAATGATACGACCATGTCATTTTGTGCTGAAAATCATGATGATATGGATTTAGTGTCGGAAGGGGAAAGTGTATGGGCAGATATATATTTATCCGGGGGAGTTTATGTTTTACCGGCTATATTAGTGAAAAAGGAAGGATTAAATTTTCATTTAACACAAAATGGAGAAATATATCTTCGCCAAATGAGAAATGTGCTTCGTGTGAAATACGAAAAAAAACTTAAGTATAGGTTAATTGTATACAAGGGAGAAGTATTTTCTTCATATATTTCTCTTGGCAAGGGAGTGCTGAAGGATATAAGCTCTGAGGGAATGGCTTTTTTTGCGGAAATCGACTTGCCAATTGGAATAATTGCAAGATTTGAAATAGAAAATCTTAGACTTGAGAATTTAGTGGGTTGTATAATATGGAAGGAAAAAGACAATGCTAATTATGTATATGGGGTACGAATGATCTTGCCACCTGACGAATATTGCGAAATCAAAGATGTTTGTTATAATTTAATTTTAAAGTGAGAGTAAGCCACCGTATTTGAAGGTGGCTTATTTTTATCCGAAGAGCTTAGCATCATTTTATTTGTTAAGTTAATGTTAAAAAGATGTTAAAATATGAAGAATTAAGATCAAAACATATAAAATGCGGTACTATATTTAGGGAATGTGAGAATAATAGTAAAGAGGTGTTTCGCAAATGAGTATAAGTTGGGAGCAAGTGATTTTTTATGCTCTAGGTGGATTAGCGTTTTTCATGTTTGGGATAAAATACATGTCGGATGCTCTTCAAACTGTTGCTGGAGAAAGATTGCGTTTGTTCTTGGAAAAAGGAACCAAAACTCCTTTCCGCGGGATCTTATCTGGAGCTCTTGTGACTGGGATTATTCAGAGTAGCTCTGCTACAACTGTTTTGACGGTAGGTCTTGTTAATTCTGGACTTCTGACATTACGACAAGCAATTGGCGTTATTATGGGTGCTAATATTGGAACTACCATAACAGCATATCTGATAGGTTTTAAATTGGAACATTATGCCCTTCCTATAATAGCGGTGGGTGTGTTCCTTTTGTTTTTTTCTAAGAATAAAAAGCTTAATAATATAGGACAAGTTCTATTTGGTTTCGGACTACTTTTTTATGGAATGGAGACTATGGGAAGAGGGCTTAAACCTTTAAAAGAGATGGATTTTTTTATTAATGCAATGACTAGTATTGATGATCATTCTATTATAGGCGTATTTGTAGGTGCAATTTTCACGGCTATTGTTCAAAGCAGTAGTGCTACTATTGGGGTACTTCAAGAATTAGCTTATCAAGGAGCAGTGACGTATGAACAAGCGGTGCCAATACTTTTGGGCAGTAATATTGGGACTACGATCACGGCTTTACTCGCTTCTATCGGGACAACCATCACGGCTAGACGAACAGCCTTAACTCATTGTGTGTTTAATGTAGTAGGGACATTAATATTTTTACCACTGTTTATGTTAGGTATATTTCCTGAAATTGTTCGTCTTTTCACTGACTATATATATGTATTGATACCGGGGTTTGGGGGATCATGGGAGGTGTTAAATATAAAAATGCAGATTGCACAGGCACATGGAGTATTTAACATTAGCAATACGTTAATTCAATTACCATTTGTGTCTGCTTTAGCTATTATTGCTACTCGGCTGATACCTGGGGAAGATGTTATCGTAGAAATGGATCCTAAATATTTAGAGCCACATCTTCTTGCTAATCCTCCAGTTGCTTTGAGCCAGACTAAAAGAGAGGTTCTTAGAATGGGGAATATAGCTAAGGAATCTATGGAACATGCTGTGGTCTATTTCTTTACTGAACTAAACAAGGAAGCTGAAAAGGTAAATTATTTGGAGAAAGTTATTAATAATTTGCAGAGAAGGATTACAGATTATGTGGTTAAGCTTTCGGAGAAACAGTTATCTGAGGAAGAATCAAATTATGCCTACATTTATGTACAAGCTATTAATGATATAGAAAGAGTAGGGGATCACACGGAAAACATAGTTGAATTAACGGAATCAAGAATCGAAAAGGGTATACATTTTTCAATAAAAGGATTAGCGGATATGAGAACAATGATTGATAAAACAACGGAGACATATGAGAAGGCTTTGCAGAGCTTGGAAACAAATGATCAGTGGCTTGCCAAAAAAGTAGTAGAGAGTGATGATGAGATAGATGAAATGGAAAAAAGATTTAGGAGAGGTCATATTGATAGGCTGAATGAAAACATTTGTTATGGCGATGCGGGTGCAATATATTTAGATGTTTTAAGTAACCTTGAGCGGATAGGCGATCATTCTGTAAATATTGCCCAGTATGTATTAGGTGAAAGATAGGTATGATATCCTCGGAGGTGTTAATTATGTTCAATAGTAATATGTCAAGTCGTGATGTTCTTTTGATGACTGCAATTTCGTTTGTAATGGTCGTCCCGTTTCTTTGTTATGCACGAAGCATAGATAAGTCTCTTCGCATAATTGCTGAGGGTATGTGTGAAGAAGAATATGAAGAATACGAAGAAGACGTAGAGGGAGAATAGAATAGGAATGACGAGGGAATGTAGGAATCTATCCCGAATATTCAAGGGATGGGTTCCTACAAGTGCATTGTATACAATTTGCTATAGGGGAACAACTTGTTGAAAAGATTGTCGGAACGATGTAAAATACATATTGTATAATATATTAATTAATAGAATAACAGAAAAAAAGATCTTAATATTTAAGAATTGGGTGGTATTAAAAATGAGTGTGAATAATGGAACATCTAGGAGAGCGGAGTTAATACAATTTGTTGTGCTGTCACTTGCTCTTTTTGTATTTTGGTTTATCCTCTCAGGGAGAACTGATGCAAAACACATTATAATTGGTATTGTAACGGCGATAGTGACGTCATGGATATGTCGTCCGGTTTTGCGCTTGAAGTCGACAACTAATCGGGGTGAAGTAATAGCCGCCTACAATCTTCCCTACATAAAATTAATTCCGTATATTTTTTGGCTTTTATGGGAAGTTGTTAAAGCTAATATTGATGTGGCTTTACTGGTTTTAAACCCCAAAATGCCTATTGAACCATTAATGGTAAAGTTTAAGAAGTCAATGTCCAATCCGGTGGCTCATGCACTGCTAGCAAATTCTATAACCTTGACACCAGGAACTATAACGGTTGATGTTCAAGATGGGGTGTATACTATTCATGCCCTCACCAAGAGTGCAGCTCTTTCTTTAGCTCCTGAAAAAGGAGAGGGAGAGATGCCAACTCGTGTTGGAAAGCTTTTTAACGAAAAATGAGGGGGTGATATAAAGTATGCTAGATAATTTTTTTGTGGTTTTGATGGTCGGATTAATTTTTATTGTGATGCTGATGTTATTTAGAGTATTTAAAGGTCCCACGGTTTTTGATAGATTAAATGGGTTAGGTGTGATAGGAACAGATGCTATTGTAATATTGGTTCTGTTGGGATTCTTGGAAAAACGTGTTGATATGTATGTTGATATTGCGATATCTTATGCTATTTTAGGTTTTATTAGTCTAGTTGTGATAGCTAAGTATCTTGAAGGGAAGGGAGATGCCAATTCGTGAAATTTGTAGCATTGTTTTTTTTATTGGGTGGTTTTTTCTTTACTACAGTTGCGGCAATAGGTGTAATTCGTTTCCCGGATTTTTATACACGTTTGCATGCTTCCGGCAAAGGGGATACTCTTGGGGTAGCTATGTCTATTATAGGTTTGGCTATATATAACGGGTTTAATTTAATTAGTCTTAAACTTATGTTTATTGTGGTTTTTATTTTTTTGGCCAACCCCATAGGAACTCACGTTTTGTCTAGGGCTGCCTATAGGTCGGGCATAAAGCCGTGGGTTAGGAAGGGGGAGTAATATTGTCTGAGATACTTTTATTAACTTTTTTGTTAGTTTTGATGGTTGTGACAGGTATTACAGCGCTTTTTGCACGTGATTTGTTGGCCTCAATAATTATGTTTAGTGCATTTAGTTTTTTTGCTGTGCTTAGTTATCTTTCATTGAGGGCTCCCGATGTAGCTTTTACTGAAGCAGTTGTAGGAGTTGTATCTACAACATTCTTTATAGTTGCTCTGAAACGAACGGATAGGGGGAGCTCAAGATGATGAGAATTGTATCATATTTGGTATTGCTATTAATGACCGGTGTTATGTTTATTACAACAAGCGGTTTGCCGGAGCTTTATAATGCAAAATCAGCTCCTGCTACGCATGTTTCCCCACATTATATTGAAAATAGTAAAGAGGAAACAGGTTCGCCTAATTTTGTCACAGCGGTATTAGCGGATTATAGAGGCTATGATACTTTGGGCGAAACAACAGTTATTTTTACGGCAGGTATTGCTACTGTACTTTTACTTAGAACCTCAAAAGGGAAAGAAGAAAAAGATAGTAAAAAAGCGTGCCTAGAGGAGGGAAAAGAATGAACAAACGGTTTGGGACGATTGTCTTAGATACTTCTTTTAGGTTTATAATTCCCTTCATTATGGTGTATTCGGTATATGTCCTTATTCATGGCGAAGACAGTCCCGGAGGTGGGTTTCAGGCAGGGGCTCTTTTTGGAATAGTGTTTGTACTCAGTCGCTTGGTTCAAGGAGAAGATTGTGCGTTGAAGATATCAGGAACCAAAGCAATAATGTTAGCGGGCGTAGGAACGGCTATATACGGTTTTGTAGGGGTACTTACTCTCATATTTGGAGGTAATTTTTTGCAGTATGGTGCATTACCGCTAAATATGCATGAACCGGAAAGACATGCAATGGGAATACTTGGTATTGAAATTGGAGTTACCTTGTGTGTAATGGCGACTATTATAGCTATTTTTGATGCGCTTACCAGAAGGGAAGAGATGTAAAGATGAAAGAATATTTTACTCGATACATTATATATTGGTTGATATTTGTTTTATTTATGATCGGACCTTATGGCATGATTTTTAAGAAAAATTTATTAAAAAAACTTATGGCAATGAATATAATGCAAGTTGCTGTTATATTATTTTTCTTAGTGTTAGGATTGAAAACCAATGGGTCAATACCGATACTTGATTCTGGAATAATAGGAATAGATAATTATATTAATCCGATCCCCCATGCTCTTATGCTAACGGCAATAGTTGTAAGCTTGGCAACTACAGGAGTATCGCTGGCGTTATTGCTGTTAATTCAACGACGTTATGGGGCTCTAGAAGAAGATGAATTGTTACGGAGGATGAATAAATGAGAGAACAACTACCTGTTTTAATCATCATTGTACCGTTGCTGACAGCTCTTTTATCACCTCTGATTGCGTATATGTCAACAAAATTATTAAGAGGGCTTAACATTTCAGCAATATTGATTTCTTTTTCGTGTGCAGTAGGTGCTTTAGTTCATGTGCTTACACAAGGAACGTGGCATTATTCTTTTGGTAATTGGGAAATGCCTCTTGGTATTGAATATGTAATTGACCCCTTAGGAGGGGCAATGGCAGTTTTGATATCCTTTCTAAGTCTAGTTGTTTTAATATATGCAGGGGCATATTTAAAGGATGAAGGATGGTTAAGAAAGGGGATTTACTATTCTCTTTATACACTACTTACTACAGGTCTTTTAGGCATGGTAATTACGGGAGATATTTTTAATCTGTATGTATTTTTAGAAATATCTTCTTTATCAGCTTATGCTTTGATAGCGTCTGGCGGATACAAGGCAACAGTTGCAGCCTTCCGTTACATATTAATTGGTACAGTAGGAGCTTCTTTTTATTTACTGGGAGTGGGATATTTATATGCGGTTACGGGTTCGTTAAATATGGCGGATATTGCTATTAGGGTACAACCTTTGATGGATTCACAGGCAATATTAATTGCGGCAGTTTTAATATTGGTAGGAATGGGAATTAAAATGGCAATGTTTCCTATGCATGGGTGGTTACCTGATTCTTATACTTATGCACCACCGCAGGCGATACCGTTTATTGCCGGAGTTATGACTAAGGTTATGGCCTATGTGATGTTAAGGTATTTTTTCTTTATTTTTGGTGCGCTGAATGGACCAATACCTGCACTGTTGGAAGTAATGGGATGGCTTGCTGCGCTTGCCATAATTTTAGGTTCAGTAATGGCGATAGCACAAGCGGATTTTCGGAGAATGTTAGCTTATTCCAGTGTTGCTCAACTTGGGTATGTAGCTTTGGGGATGTCAATCGGGAATACGGTTGCTCTTATCGGTGCGGTTCTGCACATATTTAATCACGCTATCATGAAAAGCTGCCTTTTCCTAATAGCGGGGGGTGTGAAGTGGAAAACAGGAGAGCATCGTATTGAAAAGTTTGCTGAATTAAGTACACGGATGCCGTTAACAATGGGTGCCTTTTTAATAGCCGCTTTTTCAATGGTAGGACTTCCGCCAACTGCAGGATTTTTTAGCAAGTGGTATTTAGTATCCGGTGCTATTCAAGCTAATTTGTGGGTATATGCTGTTGTTATAATTGTGAGTAGTCTACTTAATGCTATTTATTTCTTTAGAGTAATAGAACAGGCTTATATGAGAAAGGCGTCTACAGAGGAAGAAAAAGAGAATGAGAAAGTGGATAGCAAAAAAGGATGGTTTGAACTTCCTGTTACAATGTTAATTCCCATTATTCTTTTTGGTGTGGGGATACTTGCCATGGGAATATTTAATGAACCGATAGTATCTAATGTTGTGAAATTTGCAGTACAAGGGAGGATATAGCATGAATATGGAGATTTTTCTTGAGTATAGACCTCTCTGGGCAGTTCTAATTTCTTTGTTAGCTGCGGCTTTGATAATGATTAGCGGAAAGCAGCGTAATCTTCGGGAATCTTGGACAATCCTGGCGGCGGTTGGGAAAATATTAATTGTGTTTTCAATGATTCCTGCTGTCTTAGCAGGCAAGGTATTTGAGATAGAACCATTTTATATAGCTCAGGGGATATCACTGCATTTGAAAGCCGATCCAGCAGGAATGCTTTTTGCAGTATTAGCTTCTTTTTTATGGTTGGTAACTTCTTTTTATTCAATAGGATATATGCGTAAACTAAAGGAAAGTCATCAAACAGGATATTTTGCAAGCTTTGCTGTGTGTTTGTCTGCGACAATGGGAATAGCTTTTGCAGGGAATCTCTTAACCTTCTTTGTGTTTTATGAAATGTTGACAATTGCCACGTATCCTTTGGTAATACATAAACGTACTGATGAAGCAATTAAGGCGGGACGGAAATATTTAGCTTATACCTTAATATCAGGACAAGTTTTTCTGATAGGGATTGTATGGGCACAGTATTCAGCCGGAACTTGTGAGTTTCAGCCGGGAGGATTTTTAGCAGGGGCAGCATCAAATGGTGCTTTACAAATCATGTTTATTTTAATGGTTTTGGGAGCGGCGGTTAAAGCGGGGGTAATGCCTTTCCATGGTTGGTTGCCTTCTGCAATGGTTGCACCTACACCTGTTAGTGCGCTGCTTCATGCGGTGGCAGTTGTGAAGGCAGGAGCCTTTGGAATAGTACGTATTGTAGGTTTTGTTTTTGGACCACAGTTATTGAGTGAATTGGGAGTAGCAGATGTGATAGCTTGGGTAGCGGCTTTTACAATTATAGTTGCTTCAATTATTGCTATGGCTCAGGATAATCTAAAAAAAAGGTTGGCGTTTTCTACAATAGGACAGTTATCTTATGTTGTGTTGGGAGTTATGCTTTTGACTCCTTTAGGGATGCTTGGTGGAATGTATCATGTTGTCGCTCATGCTGTGATGAAGATTACTCTTTTCTTCTGTGCGGGAGCGATTTATGCTACAACCCATATTACCAATATTAGTCAAATGAATGGTCTTGGTAAACAGATGCCGTATACTATGGCGGCCTTTACCGTAGGGGTGTTAGGGATAACGGGACTTCCCTTTACCGTAGGTTTTATAAGCAAATGGAATTTGGCTTTAGGAGCGTTGGATGCAGGGAAAGGAATATATATAGCTGTTCTTATATGTAGTGCTATGTTAAGTGCAACGTATTATCTGCCTATTGTCTATGCGGCATTCTTTAAAAAACCAGATAAGTATTTATTGGAGCATGATTATGGGGAAGCCAACTTGGTGATGCTGGTACCTCTATTAGTAACTGCGACAATATCAATTATATTAGGGGTATTTCCAAATGCAGGAGTACATTTGTATGATCTTGCGGCATTGGCGACAGAGAGTATATTTAAAAATGCTAATCTCATGATAGGAGGGCTGTAGTCATGTCAACAAAAAAAGTATTAACGATTAGCGGAATATCGATACTACTTACTATTCTTGTAGAAATATTTTTTGTACATCCTCAGCATGCATTATATTGGTGGGATACATTTATAGGGTTTGATGTAATTTACGGGTTCTTTGGTTGTCTTCTTTTAATTGTTTTTTCTAAAGGATTAATTAGACATCTTGTGCAACGAGATGAGAATTATTATGACGGGGGTGAAGACAACGATGATTGAGCTTTTGTTTCATCCCGGAATTATTCTTATCTTAGGGGGAATTATTGCAGCAGTGGTGCCTAATCGCATGCGGAAGGTTGTTATGCTGGGTGCACCATTGTTGGCTATACGGGCAACGCTTAGTTTAAAAGTAGGAACGGTATGGAGTTCTCCATTTATAAATAACATGGATTTGGTGTATTTGAAAGCGGACAAACTATCTTTGGTATTTGCAGTTGTGTTTAGTGTTTTAGCCTTTTTGGGTAGCATTTATGCCCTTCATATTAATCAGCGTGGTGAGACGGCAGAAACATTAGTATATGCTGGTAGCTCCTTGGGGGTAGTGTTTGCAGGGGATTGGGTTACATTAATAGCCTTTTGGGAAATGATGGCAATCTCATCCGCGTTTCTAATTTGGAACAATAAGACTAAACGGGCGATTAGGGCAGGATTTAGATATCTTTTGGTACACATGCTTGGCGGAAACCTACTTCTCGCAGGTATTTTTCTTAAAGTAACTAAAGGTCAATTTGCAGTTACCTCTCTTACTGGAACAAGTGATGCGGCTTTTTGGTTAATTCTTTTGGCAGTTTCCATAAATGCAGCAATCCCACCGCTTCATGCTTGGTTAACCGATGCTTATCCAGAGGGGACGGTTACAGGAAGTGTGTTTTTAAGCTCCTTTACCACAAAGGTTGCTGTTTATTGCTTGATTCGTTTATTTCCAGGGACGCAGCTTCTTATTTGGGCTGGGGTGATCATGGCTATTTATGGAGTTGTTTTCGCTGTATTAGAAAATGACATAAGGCGTTTACTGGGATATCATATAATTAGTCAGGTAGGCTTTATGGTAGCTGGTGCAGGAATGGGCACGGAGTTGGCTTTGGACGGGGCGACTGCCCATGCCTTTTGTCACATTTTATATAAATCCCTATTGTTTATGGGGGCTGGAGCAGTGATTTATGCAACAGGATGTAAAAAATTAACACAGTTAGGTGGGCTCTATCGTACGATGCCGGTAACAGCAATTTGTTTTGGGATAGGTGCATATTCGATATCCGGGGTGCCATTATTCAATGGCTTTATTAGTAAATCCATGACCATTAGAGCAGCAGCTGTTGCGCAGATGCCCATGGTAGAGTTGCTCCTTTATTTGGCAAGTATTGGGACGTTTTTATCTATCGCTTTAAAGCTAAATTATTTTATGTTTTTTGGACCTGATAAAGGGATAAAACCGAAGAAAATTCCTTTTAATATGAAAGCGGCAATGGCAGGGGGTTCTTTTCTTTGTGTTTTGTATGGGTTGTTCCCGGATTTGCTTTATCAAAGATTGCCCTTTGAAGTTGAGTTTACACCATATACTGCTGAGCATGTAATTTCTACGATACAGTTATTACTCGCTACTTTGGTTGCTTTTTGGATTATGCTTCCCAAAATGGCAACACATGATGTAATTTCTATTGACACGGATTGGTTTTATAGGAAACCATTTGCGGCTCTTGTATGGGGAATTGTTAGGGTTTCTTGTAAGATAAGAGATAACTTTGGTGTATGGGGGAATACAATATTAGATGCAGTTGTTCCGTTTAGCAAAAATCCACTAAAATGGGCGTCACACACAGCAGAAGGCTCTGTGCCTGCTGTGTATAATGAAGACCAATATCGCTTCCCCATAGGAATAGCGGTATTGATGAGCTTGATTGTTTTTGTGATTACGGTGTCATATATATGGTTGTAGTATTCATTTGTCTGTAAAATAAACAGTACCGTGGGGAATTGATACCTAAAACTCCCACTTCTAGAAGTGGGAGTTTTAGAGTTAGATAAATGTTCAATCTCTTTGGAACCTGTTGGTCAATAGTCTTACTCTTCCCGATTGTCGTTCAGCTTTCCCGTTCCTGTAATGGTAGCTATGTCGCCATTAAAATAGGAATACAAATCAATTGTACCGTTGTTTATTATAGAACCGTTCTCGTTGTAAAAACATCCGCCGTCCGTGATGGATGTAGATCCATTATTTGTCAGAACGCCGAGGTTTTTGAACGAAGAGCCCTTTTCAATGAATAGTTTGCCACCGGTATCCACAATAAAGGCGCCGTAATTATCAGTGTCACTCATTCCAGAGTTGAAAGTACCGCTATTTTTGATCGTTACCGAGCCGTTGTTGATGAAGTTGCAAATGCCACGGTTAAAAGTGCTGTTTATGATCAAGATCCCATCATTTGTGATGGTACCTCCTACCTGAAGAAATTCATCGTTTACAGTGAGAGTAACTCCTTTTTTGATATTTATTGCCAGATCATTATCGCGTTCAAAGCTAAGCTCGCTTGTAATTTCCAGATCAGAGTTAAGGTGGATCACAGAAATGTCCGTGTTTTCTACTGCCAATTTAAGTTCGGCAAAAGTGGATACAATGACTTCCCCTTCCGCCAAGGGTTGGATTTCGTTTTCGCCTGTGATCTGCATTGCAGCATGGTAATCCTCCAATGTGAACACATTGGCGTTTATGAGCTTTTCTGCTAGGGTTTGGCTTCCATCCTTCAAATTGGTATTAAGTGCCGCCCATGATACAAGTGCGACATCAGCACGCAAAAAATTGGCGGTATCCATGTCATTTGGAAGGATTCCGATAGACTTTGCAAGAGCAACGGGCTTATTTAAAACAAAATCGCCTGCTGTGTCATCGTAGCCTAACGCACGGAGCATAAAGGTTAGGTACATATCGAAATTGGCATTATCTGTGCCAAATTCGGTGGTGGAAATTCCTTTGATCAAGCCATTTTTATAGGCATAACCAATACATTTGTCGGCCCATGACGCTACATCGGTAAAGGGATGTGACCAGTCGCCATTTAGGGTTTCTGATTCCGTGCCAAGCAAACGGATGAGCATGACAACTGCTTCTACTTTGGTGGGCGTTCTGTCTAGATCAAAATCAGTAGCTGATACGCCACTGAATAATCCAAGTTGTTTCAGCGCCGACGCTTGAGTCTCTGCCGTATTTGCCGCGTATATCGGCATCGTCATGCTCATGACCAGCAGCAGAGCGAGGGAAATGATAATTTTTACTTTTTGTTTCATAGGTTCATTCTCCTTTTATTAATTTACTTGTCAATCTATTATTGACAAGTAAATTGTACCAATTTCAAAAAGAGAAAAGGTGTGCAGGTTGCACACCTTTTCAAAAATTCTGATGAGATTATTTCAATGATTCACTTTCTTTGTCCGCATTTGCGAGAATTACTGCAATATCCCCAAAGGTGAGATGATCGGGACGGTTCATTCCCTTTAAAATATTATGTTTCTTGCTAAAGGTTTGTGCTACGCGAACGCCGGGATAAACACCATTATCGTCCCTAAGGCTTGAATAATCCGTAACTACATCCGGCCAAAAAATTTTGATGGCGGTATAGGTCATAATTTCTTTTGGAATAGTTTCGCTTTCTGGGAAACCCCAAGGAAAGAAATTGCTTTCATTTTCATGGGGGTAGGGGGGATCCTCCGGCGGCATTGCATAGACGTATTCTTTATCATACAGAAACACCTCTGCCAGTAGTTGACGGACATACCCCATGTCTGTTATTTCGTCACTGACACTGAACAAGTCAGTTGCATATTTTTTGTTTAGATACTGCACCGATTCCGTCACTAAATCCTGCGACGTGATATAAGCGGGAATATGGTCAACTGTAAAAATCTCGCGAGAATTGTAGATGTGTAACCAAATGCAGCCAGCAATACATAGTGCCACAACAAGTACTCCTGTAATGACTGACAGTATTCGATTTCGTTTTTGTACTTCGGGGCGTGCACCCAAAAGTGCTTTCTTTACTGTTTTGGTGTCGGGATAGCGATCCTTTGGTGCAAAGGCGGTACATCTGCGGATAATGTGGGTAAACTGCTTATTTTGGATTTTACCCATGGCAATTTCTAAGTTGGTTTCCCCGGTGAGCAGCCAACACAGTACCACGCCAAAGGAAAAAATGTCGGAGCGACAATCGGTTTGAGAGAAACCATATTGCTCCGGTGGTGAAAACTCTTGCGTTCCAAAGAATACTGTGTCATTTTTTGCTTCCTTATCATAAACGCGAGAGATGCCGAAGTCGATGAGTTTAATTTTTCCGTTTTTATCAATAATTATATTTTGTGGTTTAATATCTCTGTGAATGATGGGCGGGGTATGCCCATGCAGATAAGACAGAATATCGCAAAGCTGTATGCCAAGAGATATGAGCTGTGGTACGGAAAAAGTGCTGTCGCGTACAAACTGATTTAGCGTCAAGCCCTCAGCGCATTCTCGTACAACGCACAACATGGCGCTGTTTTGATATTCTCCAATAAAAGCGGGTAATCCATTATGATGCAGTTCTTTGAGCAATTCATTTTCAGTTGTTTTAGAAAAAAGTGATTGATCGGTATAGCATTTTGCCACAAAGGTTGTCCCTGTCTGACGCTCTCTGACAAGCAGAGTTTCACCCATCTGATTATGAGCCATACATTCCATCGGTTCATATTTTTGCAGAAAATCTTTGGGAAAATGGTCCTCATCAAATCCCTTCAAAAAATCGTCCGCAGTTTTTTTAGTCATTTTTTTCGCCGCCTCCTAATAGCGTAAGCTGTAAATCGTGTAGTATACCTTGCGTTTCTACGAAACCTATATGATGCTTGATACAATACAAAATGGCAGCATCTCGCTTGAGCCGAGGATAGAGGAAATTTTTTTGTGCCATTTTCAATAGTTTCTGTGTGCCATCAACATCTAATCCAAAACCATAGGCGAGCTGAATAACCTTATCTCTAGATGGTTTGCGAGTGCCATTGAAAAGCTGATGACCATATGTGCGCTCAATAGCAGATTGCTTAATGATTCGCTCCGGTACTTGGCCCATCACTTGACACAGTTCTGATATGTATATATGAAATAGAGGCAGATGGATAGCTTCCGTGTTTTTTTCTATAAACTCTTTCAAGTTAGGGGATTTGAAAAGTCTGTGAAGCAAAGTACTTGTTCTAATTTTTGTCACATTTTGTTGTACCATATCATGGGTCTCCTTACTTCTTCAAACTGTCTTATATATTTTCTAAGGGTTTCTAAATATTCCTGTTTCTTTTTTGACAATGTGATCACCTTTCCCAACAATGTACCTATGTATTTATAAAATATATAGGTAATTATATTTTATATTGAGGAAAATTTCAATTATTAATTAAGTAACATTTTTCGCCGTTGAGAACTATTTATATAGTTTTGTTTTACAGTATTTTGTGTGTACCCCCACAAAAACAGAGCAAAGAAACGAAAGTTATCAATGAAAGGCAGAGGACATCTTAAAAAATAAAAAAACAGGAGGTGGATCCCTTCGGGGAGATGAGATGAAAAAAGTAATAACGGTAATGGCAATCACGGTTTTATCGGTAGTGTTTTTAACAAGTGGAGTTTGGGCAAAGGATAATATGTCAACAGAGAAAGGGACAAAAGCAAGTAAATCAGGAGCCGCGGTAACAAACGAGAAAAACGATAGTACAGTAGATGAGGAAGTAACAGAGGAAGTAACAGAAAAAGCAACTGAAGAAGTAACAGGTGAAGCAACGGAAAAAGGGCAAAAAGATAAGAATGGCGTACAAGTTAGAAATTGGGGACAGGATAAAAAAATTGCCGAATCAAATGGTGAAAAAGGAAATGCTGATCTGGCGAAAAATTATGGACAGTATAAAAAATACGAAAAATGTATTAGAGTAAAAGGCAGGAATATGAAATTTAATGATGATTCAGCGCCTGTAATTAAAGAAGGTCGTACCTTGATTCCTGTTAGAGCTATTATGAATGGACTAGGTGCACAAGTAGATTATGATGCGGAGACAAAAATTGTTACAATCAGTAGGGATGATAAAGAAATAACCTTAAATCTTGATACGGGAGAAACGTTTGTAAATGATGAACTTATCACAATTGATGTACCTGATGCAAAAATAATTAATAATAGGACTTTTGTTCCATTGAGGTTTATTGCTCAAACACTAGGGGAAAAAGTTGACTATGATGATGAAACAGGAGAGATAAACATCGGTGATGAGGAAGCAACAGACGAAGAAGCTACGGATGAAGACGTAACAGACGAAGAAGCTGCAGATGATACTAGTGGTGAGGGAATATAATAATACAATTAATTAGACTTTGATATAAATAAAGGTTTAAAAAAGAACAAACTTCTCTACCTTTTTGATTGATAGGTAAAGAAGTTTGTTTTTGATTATATGTGGCTTTGTTTATTATTTAGGTTAGAATAAACCTTTGCGCAATCAACAAAACCATTTCCTTGATTATTTCCATCCATGGAACCTAATTTAGTACAACTTTGTACAAGCATTTTCTTGATCTCCGGAGGCGAAAGCTTGGGGTTGACTTCGAGAATTTGAGCTATTATACCCGCACAAATAGGGGTAGCCATGGAAGTTCCGGAGAGCTCCAGATACCAATCAGCAATGGCTTTATTTTCTGAGATTTTGTCAAGGAAGGAGCCTTTAGCTCGGGCGGAGGTTATATTAGCACCGGGGAGCAGAAAGTCAGGTTTAGTAAGACCGTCAATTGTTGGACCTCTGCTCGAAAAATCTGCTATTTTATTATCGTTTATTGCTAAAGTATTATTATCATTAAATGCTCCTACAGTAATTAAATTTGGATCGATACCGGGGGAATTTATTGTCTTTATAGCAGGACCTTCGTTACCGGCAGCGGTACAGACTACGATACCGGAATTCCATATTTCCTCTAATGCTTGACATAGAGGATCTTCTCGATAGGAAACCGTAGCTTTATAACCCAAAGAAAGTGATACTATTTTTATATTAAACTTCTTGCTATTATTACGTATCCATTCTAAGGCTTGGATAGCGACTGAAGATTTGCCGGTACCCATCTTATTTAAAATTTTTAGTGCTACTATATTAGCTTGATAAGCAGGGCCGCGGTACTTGCCGTTTGAGGAATGACCATTACCCGCCGCAGAACCTATGCAATGGGTTCCATGTCCGTTATCGTCATACATAGATTTATCTCGGTGTTTAACAAAATCTTTAAAAGCAAGGATACGGTTAGTGGGTAGCAACAAGTCGGGATGAGGGAAAAATCCAGTATCTAATACAGCAATAGTAACACCTTTACCCGTACAAGCTTGTTCCCATAAATAGGGGCTCTTAACATTAGGGACAGCTGTGTCTAAAAGAGTTCTAATATCTCGGTCGTAGTATATTTTTGCTACTGTAGTGTAGTGGGTTAATGCTTTGATTGCTTTGGTAGTAAGGCGAGCTGAAAAACTATTGATAATTTCTAATTCACTTGATTTTTTTGTAAATGTTTTAATGAGGGAACGCATTCTTTTAACTTTTTCGTAGTCTCTTACAGGGGCAAGTTGAATAATAACAGGGAAGCGACGGAATCTATCCCTAAAAAAATGAAAAAATCTTTGCAAGTAGCAAGGAACTTTAGAAATGGATCTGTAATATAAAAACAATTGAGCTCTTAGCTCTGGATCAAGCTTGTGTGAACTTGATCTTAGCCAATTTAATTCCTTAATATCCGTATAGACTCCTCCTTCCGAAAAAGGTTACGATATATTATATTGAAAAATTAAGAAAGTGTTCAAAAACATTGCAGGAAAAAAGGGTTGTTTGCCTAATGATACAAGAGTGTCATAATGTAAAGGGGGATTAGCGTGAAAAAGTATGTAGGTTTGGTTATGGTGTTAATGTTAATACTTTCGGGATGTGGTGAAAAAGAAGTGGATGAAAGCAAGGAAAAACCCCAGACACCACAGAATTTGCCGATAGTAGAAGATGGTACAGAACAACAATTAGATAAGGAAGCTGAGCTAGTAGAACCGCAGTTACCAGGAGCAGTTCTTGTTATGGTAGATAATTACGTTAAAGCACGTCCACAAAGTGGATTAGATAAGGCAGATATAGTTTATGAGATAATTGCAGAGAGCGGAATAACTAGGTATATGGCTCTTTATTATACCAATGCCGTTGAAAAAATCGGACCAATACGTAGTGCTCGTTATTACTTTGCACAGTTGGCGAAGGGTTACAATGCTCCGCTTGCACATGCTGGGGGCAGTGAAGAAGCGTTGAATTTAATTGCTCAGATTAGACTTAAGGATCTTGATGAAATATATAATTCAGGGTCTTATTTCTGGAGGGATAAAAGCAGATCTATGCCACATAATTTGTACAGTAGTACAGATGAATTGCTCAAAGGGGCAAAAAAGAGAGGGTATGATTTAGAAGTTCCTTTTCAACAGCCTGTAGAAACTGTTTGGGAAGGGACACCTTATAAAGAAGATATATTTCTTGATTATTCAGTGGGGAAATATAAATACAAGGTTAAGTGGCATTTTAACGGGGGAAAATACGAAAGAATGATTAATGATAAACCTCATCAAATGATAGATGGAAGCAAAATTACAGCAGATAATGTTATTGTGATGGTGACAAAAATAGGGACATATGTAAAGAATGACATTCCTCTTTCTGATGTGAAAATTATAGGCAAGGGAGAAACAGAATATTTTATTAATGGAAAGAATATGAAAGGATATTGGGAAAAAGAATCTATGAATACTCCTTTAAAATTTTATGATAATAAAGAAGGATTGATGAAGCTTAAAAAGGGGACGACGTGGGTTCAGGTTGTGTCGAAAAGGAATTATTGATAGTGGGAAGTGAATATTAAAAATATGGATGAAAAGATTGTTAGTATATATACTGATGGTGCTTGTAGTGGAAATCCGGGACCGGGTGGATGGGCGGCCGTTTTAATATATTGTGATAAGGAAAAAGAAATATGGGGAAATGAGGCTCATACCACCAATAATAGAATGGAATTAACTGCGGCAATGGAAGCATTAAAAATTATTAAACGTCCTTGTAAGGTTAACCTATATAGTGATAGTGCATATTTAGTAAATGCTTTTAATAATTATTGGCTAAAGAAGTGGCAAATTAATGGTTGGAGAAATTCTAAAAAAGAAGCTGTAGAAAATAAGGATTTATGGCAAGAATTACTTAAATTGAGCGAAACGCATGATATAACTTGGATTAAAGTAAAAGGTCATGCTAATAACAACTATAATAACCGTTGTGATAAATTGGCTGTAGAAGCGATTGCAAAATTAAAAGAGAACTTTCCCGATTAGGGAAGCTCTCTTTTAATGTATTTAAGAGGAGGGATATAAAGTGAAACTTTCTTCAGTGGGGTTCTTTATCTCCCATTGAAGGTTAGCTATTCTGACAAACTTATTATTTTAACAGACAATATATTAAACCCATTCATAAAATCTATTCATAAAACCTACAACTCATTATAGCATGCGTAGGTTGTTAAAAGCAAGTAAAAATGATCAAAAATACATAAGCATTTTAGTATAATAATGTCGAATGGTATCTAATAGTGTAGTATATTGTTGTTAAGTTATTTATCTAGAAGCGAAGGGAAACATGTTGTATAATATTTATATATATTAATATGAGAAAAGTTATGAATAAATTCATGACAAGGATATTTGTATAGGAAAAGGTGAGGAAATGAATATTTTGTTGGTTGATAATGATGCTGATTGTTTAAAAACGATTGGAGATTTCATAGAAGAACTGGGACATAGTGTTTCGAGATGTTGTGATGGGGAAGAGGCTTTCGTTTCATATTGTAGGGGAAATTATCCTTTGGTAATTGCTGCGATTGATGTTCCTAAAATGTCGGGAATGGAATTACTATGTGCTATTAATGATGATAAAGGCATTGATAAAACGAAGGTAGTTCTATTAATGAAGAATATAGATTCTAAGTTAATTATTAATGCGCTAAGACAAGGGGTCTATGACTATTTTTTAAAACCTGTTAAAATGGAGAAATTGGTTGATGTGATCCAGCGAGTTATAGATGAACACGATAATTATCAGAATGATAGCACAATTGAGTTTTCAAAAGAAGTTTCCCGAAAAGGACATGTTTCAAGTGAAATTATAGAAATTGGTCAACTGAAGATGGGTTTTTTTGTGTCGAGTATGATTAAAATTGCGATAGAAGCTCAAAAATATTATTCTATTCCTACAATGCCAGTGTTGATAGAAGGGGAAACAGGTACAGGTAAAGAAATATTAGCCAAGATTATTCATTATGGTGATTCTATAAATGATAGTCCATTTGTAGATATTAATTGTGCAGCTTTAAATAGGGAACTCTTTGAAAGTGAACTATTTGGTTATGTACAGGGAGCTTTTACGGGTGGGAAAAGAGATGGTCAAAAAGGGAAATTTGATTTAGCGGGTGGAGGAACTATTTTTCTGGATGAGATTGCAGAAATTCCTTTAGAATTACAGGGAAAATTGTTAAGGGTTTTACAAGAGAGAGAATATTACCGTGTAGGTGGTCTTCAAAAAATAAAATTTAATGCAAGAATTATATGTGCTACGAATGCTAGTTTAGGCAAGAAAGTGGATGATGGTAAATTCAGGAAAGACCTATTTTATCGGTTAAAAGTAGGGAGATTATACATTCCACCCTTACGGTGCAGAAAGAAAGAAATCATTCCGTTGTCAAAAATGTTTTTAGAAGAATTTAATTTACTTAAGGATAAGAATTTCCTTGGAATTAGTAGGGAAGCAAAGAGATTTATGGTAGAGTACCATTGGCCGGGTAATGTTCGGGAATTAAAAAACGTCTTAGACTGGGTTACTTCTATGTTTTGCGATAGTGAAGTAAAATTCTACCATTTAAAAGAGTTGTTTAACAATGAGGAGGGGGAGAAATTAAATGAAGAAAAACAATTAAGTTTTGATTTTAGTAAACAGGGTTTGCCTGAAGAAGGTTTTTCTTTAGAAAACTATATAAATAATGTGATAAAAGTAGCTTTTAAAAAAAACAACAGAAATGTTGCCAAGACAGCTCGCTATTTAGGGATTACACGTCATGTTCTTTACAATCGTTTAAGTAAAATCAATAGCGAGTAATGCAAAATA
>JAQUGH010000102.1 GCA_028684195.1 Clostridia bacterium
TTGCGACCTTGCAACCAGTCATACGGTTACCCATATGGCTGTAGGTCTACAATAAAGGGGCGGTGGCTAACCTTTTCCCTTGTGATTCTTTCAATCACTGGAACTGCCAAGCTTTCTTGGCGCACTCGTAGGTATAATCTGATTTAGCCAATACATTATCATTTAGCTTGTGTTCTAGTTTTGTTAATCTCCCACAATCATCAAAGCTATAGTCTATATTTACGCCATTAGGCAATATCTCTTTTTCTGGTCTTGCTGCTTGGTCATAGTTTATTGTGGTTATATTTTCTCCTTCACTTATTGTTTCGGATAATTCTAATTTAAGAAAAAAGTTTCCGCTACAGATGTTGATGTTTTGTACAACTACACCACGAGGAATTACCTAAGCTGAATTCGAGGTCATATTCAAGGTCTGCTAGACTTATCTTGGAAAATCTTCAATACCATTTTAGTTTTATCATATATGAACTTTTTTTTAGCAATTTTCTACCATTTATTATTTCAGGTTCACTCAGAATCAGAAAAGTATTGTCTCGTTTTATGGGTACATTATAGTATCTTTTGGGGTTAAAAGTTTTACTTCTTTATTTGTCATATTAACTTTTGCTATTCCTGCTCTTATTCCAATATATACAAACCCATTCTCATAAGCAACTGTGCTTGGACATAACCCATGCCAAAAAGCATCATCAACTATTATTTCGACAATTTTATTATTATTTAATTTCAAAAGTTTGCTGTAAGTAACTAAAATCATTGTATTTTTATCTATAAACGTATAGTGACCTGGAATATCTCCAATATCTGTTATCTCTTTTGCTTTCCATTTACCAAATTTTTTTTCTATCTCTAGAATTTTTCCATTAGCAGGTATTTTAAATGGATATGTTGCAAGTGCAAATACTTTATCATTCATCTTATAGGTATCCCAAATATAACCATCTATTATTTTATACTTTTTTGTTCTGTCACCATCAGGATAGAAGTATAGTGCTCCACCCCATTCTAATGTGTTGATGTTTAGTAAAAACCCATCCTGTACAGTTAATTTACCAAAATTACAACCATCTACATTTTGTATGGCTTGTGCGTTATATTTAGATACCCATATACCATCATTATTTTTCACATTCCAGTGATCGAATCTTTCTTCAAGCTTATCCCATTCGTTATAATCATTTGGCGGATTTATTTCAACCCACTTACCAGTTTTCAACAATTCGTCTAATAAAACCTTTTCGCTGTTGTCAAATATTTTTTCGGGGCTTTTTAATATATCCTCTTCAACTGCATCAGACAAATTATAACTGTTTCTTATTTCTTCATCATGATGTTCTATATAGAACATCATGATTGACACACTAATCAAAATAATTATTGCCATTAATAAAATCTTTTTTTTCATAAACAATCCATCCTTTATTATAAACTCTATACTACTCTTCGCCATCTTTATAAATTTTAGAATCTCCCCAGTGCCAAGGAGCAATATAATAATACCATTTATGCTTTTTGTAGATATATGGATAGTAGCCAGTTAAGTCATCGGACACATTTGATTGTCTTGGTAAATCAGTAGCTATTAAAAATATTTGATCTTTTTCCTCAGCAAATCCATTTTTATCATATTTCAATAGTTCACCAGCTGGATTAGCAAGATAAAATGGATAACCATAAATACCACTAGCATATGATATATCCTCATTTGAAAATCTTAAATCACTATCACCGCCCTGTTCCCTAAATCTTGCATGACTATGAACCGCTGAAGTACGAGTATAATCTTTTTGATATTCATATTTTTCCAATCCCCATATGTATTCACCACTATTTGAATGTTGAACTTGAGTATATGTATATTTACCATTATTATCTTCTACAATGTATGCAAACCATTCCCAATCATTATCTGCTGAATCTTTAGCATAGGTATTTCCAAAATCAATAGCAGCTTCATCTTCGCTATCAAATATATCACCTGCTTTACGCCCACTAGGATCAACTGCATTCACTGGGTTATTACCACAATAAGCGTAGCTATTCTGGCTACTGGGGTCTGTTATCTCCCCTTTATAGGTATCCTTGCTGATAAATCTTCCTGTTGTTGGGTCATAATATCTTGCTCTAAGGTATACTAGCCCACTTTGATCATAGGGTTCTCCTGTAAATAGTATGCTATTTTCTACCGTTTCCTTTACAATATGTGGTTCACCAAAAACATCATATGTGTACTCATTGAGTATATTTCCGTTTGTGTCTGTTATAGCAACGGTACTACCCAAGCCATCTTGGTGATAGTATACCGTTCCATTGTTGCTTTTCCTTGCGTAAAGTCTTCCTCCTGCATAGAGGTAGTTGTAGGTTGTTCCATCGCTTTTCTTTTCTACAAGCAATCTAGGAAGTCCTGCTGTGTAGTCGTAGAGGTATTCGTAGGTTTCGTTTACTGAGCCTGTGATTGTTTTTTTGATGAGTGTACCGTCACCGTCATAGGTGTAATTGATGGTGTCTTTTTCGTTTTCTGTCCGAATGAGTTTGTTTTCAAAGTCATAGGTGTATTCATTATCCTTTACATTATCTATACTTCCTGCTTCTGTTTCTCTGTTTCCTACTGCGTCATATTCATATTTTTCTATTTCAGTATTAGGAGCGTCCATTTCTTTTAATTGATTTAGGAAGTCATAGTTATATTTTATTGCTATTTCCTTTTCATCTGTGAAGGTAATTCGGTTTCCGTTTTCGTCGTAAGTATAGTCTGATTTTGCTAATACTTTTTCTTTTAGCTTATGCTCTAGTTTTGTCAGTCTTCCACATTCGTCAAAGCTATAGTCTATGTTTACTTCATTTGGTAATATTTCTTTTTCTGGTCTTGCTGCTTGGTCATAGTTTATTGTGGTTATATTTTCTCCTTCGCTTATTGTTTCGGGTAGTTCTAATTGATTGTATGTGTAGGTAAGCTGTAATCCGTCTGGGTAGGTTATTCCTGTGATATTGCTAGCTTCATCATAGCTATAGACAATGGTGGATCCATTTCTGGTTATGGTTTTAAGTCTGTTAAGGTTATCGTAGGTATAGATGGTTATTCCTGTTGGGTCTGTCATGGAGGTTCTTTGTCCTAGTTCGTCATAGGTGTAAGTTACTGTGGTGTTATCAGGGTAGAGCTTTTTGGTAAGGCGATTGTTGGCATCATATTCATAGGTTATTGTTTCTTCATCAGGACTGGTGATTGTTTTTAGGTTTCCTGCTTCGTCATATTCTTTTATGGTGCTGTGTCCTAAGGAGTCTGTTTCTTGTATTTGTCTGTTAAGTTCGTCATACAGGAAGGTGCGTTCTTTTTCTCTGGCATCTATGATGCTAGAGATGTTTCCGTTCTCGTCATATATGTAGGTTGTTTTGTTGTTTTGGGCATCGGTAACGGTTTTTGTTCTTCCGCAATCATCATATGCGTAGAGAGTGCTATTATTTTTTGCATCTATAATAGCGGATATTTGTCCGTTCTTATCGTAGGTACTTTTTATTGTTTTTGTTAAGGGATCTGTAACTGTTAGAAGTCTGGATGCTTCATCATATGTGTAGGTTGTTTTCTTTTCTAGGGGGTCTGTATATGATGCTTTATTC
Source organism: Clostridia bacterium (assembly GCA_028684195.1). Classification (GTDB taxonomy): domain Bacteria; phylum Bacillota; class Peptococcia; order DRI-13; family DTU073; genus JAQUGH01. Next base: position 3,616 of record JAQUGH010000102.1, read on the forward strand.
CCTATTTGATCATATTCATAGGTGATGTAGTTTCCTTTGGGATCGGTGACTTTTGTTAGGCGGTCTTTGAAGTCGTATTCGTAGTATACGGTGTTGTTTCTGGGATTTTTTCTGGCAATTATATTTCCGTTCCCATCTAGGGTATATGTTTCTGTGTTGTTGGAATCATCAACTACGCTGATTATTCTGTCTCTATGGTCGTAATTGTATATTGTGGTTTGTTTTTTTGCATTGGTGATGGTTTTGCAGTTTCCGTTATTATCATAGGTAAAGGTTGTTTCCTTTGCTAAGGGATCGGTTGTTTTTGCTAGGTTGCTGTTATTGTCATAGAAATATTTTGTGGTATTTCCTCTTTTGTCTTTTACTGTTTTAAGATTACCAAGGGAATCGTAGGTGTAACTGCTTGTGTTGTTTAAGGGGTCTTTTTCTGTAAGCAGGTTCCCTATATTGTCGTAGGTGTATTGCCATGTTTTGTTTTTGGCATCTGTTTTGGTGAGTATTCTTCCTGCTTGGTCGTAGGTAAAGGCTATTGTTTCGTTTTGTGGACTAGTTACGGTGAGGAGATTTCCTTTTTGGTCATATGTTAGTTTTGTTGTTTTCCCTTTGGCATCAGTGCTTTGGGTAACTTGTCCATATTGATTGTATTGGTAGGTTGTTTCTTCTTTTGCTCCTGATACTGTTTTACTTGCTGAGGTTAGGTTACCGTTTCCATCATATGTGAGGGTGGTTATGTTTCCTTTGCCATCTTCATAGCTTGTGATGTTGTTTTTTTCGTCGTATGTCCATTCGTTATATCCAAGTTGGTTATAGATGTATTTCCCTATGATGTTTCCGTTGTCATCATAGGAGTAGGTGGTAATATTTTCGTTAAAGTCTTTTTCGTTTAATAAGCAGTAACGCCAATCGTATTCAAAAGTAGCTATTTCATCATCACTAAACTGTACTTTCCTTAGCTTGTAGTCGTAATCATGGGTGTAGGTGGAGGTGTTGTTTAGGGAATCTGTATAGGTGTTTTGTTGTGTGGTTAGGTTGTATGAAATGGTTACTTTGTTGTTTTCTCCATCTTCTTGTTGGATAACTCTGGAATCGTTGTCATAGGTATTTGTAACTATAGGCTTGTTGTTAGGGTTTGTTATTGTGGTAAGCCCTAGGGTGTTGTATGAATATTTTGTTGTAGCTCCGTTTAGGTCTTTGAAGGTAGCGAGATTCCCTGAATAGTCATAGGTGAATTCTATAGCTCTGTCAGCGGAGTCAAGAACTTTGGTGAGTTTATTATTGGCGTTGTATGTGAACCCAAGGGTTTGTCCGGTTGGATCGGTTACCGTGGTAAGAAGGTTTCCTGTGTATTGTAGGGTTGTTTGGTTATTGTTTTTATCGGTTATGTTTATTAGCTTACCATCTGAAGAGTATGTATATTTTGTTTGATCTTTGAAGGTAAGGGTATATGTATTATTTTCATTGGCATTTAGCTTTTCCCAACAACCGAGAGGAGAAAGGTAATTGTCGTTTACTTTTTTGAAGGTAGCTTGGTGTCCGTCTTCATAGAGGATTGTTAGGGAATTATCTTGATTTTGGATTAATCGTGTATTGTAGGTGTGTTGCCATCCTTTCCCCAGAGGGCTAGTATATTGTGAACGAGAGTTATAGAATCTTGTGAAATGAAGGGGGACGCTCCTTGTTGGTGAAATTATGTCTGTTTGGTTAAAGAAGAAGTTTCCGTTACAGATGTTGATGTCTTGTCCAACTACCCCACTCCATGATGGATTACCTAAGCCTATTTTAGAGAATCTTCAATATCACTTTTTTGCATCATATTAGGTTCACATAGAATTCAAAAAATTTCGTCTCGTTTTATGGGTACACTATAAAATACTAATCTATCTTCTCCAATTTGAATATCTTCAGTGATTCTTTAAATGATGTTGTTTGGTTTATTATATATTCACCTGGCTTAACTTTAAGTTTGTTATCCTTCATATGTTTAATTAACTTCTTTCTTTCAGTTTCCTTCCAAAGGATAGTAGTCCCACCCTCAAAGTATCTGTAATCCGATGTTGTATTTGAATCAACCACTATATTTATCTTTTTACCTATACCCTGTGCATCAAGCCCTTTCATCGAGTCAAACTCTCCCTTAACTTTTATTATTATAAATGTCATAGAAACTAATACTACAATAAGAACAATCCCCATTATCCACCTTTTTATCTCCATCTCAATAACCTCCAATAATAAATTTATCTTACCTTCTTGCCACCACTTTTTAACGTTGCTATCCCGTTATTGTTAATTAGATATGCATTGGTTTTCCTAATATCTTGACCTGCATCCGCTGGGTTATAACCTAATAGTCCCTTATAGTTAAGGTCATTCTTCCTAAAGTACAACTTCTGAGTCCATGTAAATTGCCATTCATATTGAGATGTAGGATTTTTAACTCCAGTAACACTTAGCGCATCAACACCGAAATTGGTGCAGTTATTTGATACCATATTGTAATCATCTTTGTAGTTATTAACGTACTCAACAGCCTTTAAAGCTGCTTCCAAGGTAATAACATAAGTTATTGCAACTGTCCATCCATGCTCTGAATCATTATTTATACTTCCTACAACAGTTTCTCGTCCTGCTATTTGTTCCATTGACATACCATCTTTCGGATAGAAACCTTTATATACTACATTCTTCACTTGGTTACTATTTTCATCTGTAGTATAATATTGAATTCTAACAAAGGTGTGTCCAACATCTTTTTCAGAAGTGTTTAACACATTTCTGCTATCAGGATTAGGTTGCTCAACAACTAACGTAATTGTTGTCTGTTCATCATAATTCTTATTACAATAGTCTTCAAGAGCTTTATCATTCCCACTAGGATCAACTGCATTCACTGGGTTATTGCCACAATAAGCGTAGCTATTCTGGCTACTGGGGTCTGCTATCTCCCCTTTATAGGTATCCTTGCTGATAAATCTTCCTGTGGTTGGGTCATAATATCTTGCTCTAAGGTATACTAGCCCACTTTGGTCATAGGGTTCTCCTGTAAATAGTATGCTATTTTCTACCGTTTCCTTTATGATATGCGGTTCACCAAAAACATCATAGGTATACTCGTTGATCACTGCCCCTGTGGAATTCGTTATAGCAATGGTACTTCCCAAGCCGTCTTGGTGATAATATACCGTTCCATCATTGCTTTTCCTTGCGTAAAGCCTTCCTCCTGCATAGAGGTAGTTGTACGTTGTTCCATCGCTTTTCTTTTCTACAAGCAATCGTGGAAGTCCTGCTGTGTAATCGTAGAGGTATTCGTAGGTTTCATTTACTGAGCCTGTGATTGTTTTTTTGATGAGTGTACCGTCACCGTCATATGTGTAATTGATGGTGTCTTTTTCGTTTTCTGTCCGAATGAGTTTGTTTTCAAAGTCATAGGTGTATTCGTTATCCTTTACGTTATCTATACTTCCTGCTTCTGTTTCTCTGTTTCCTACTGCGTCATATTCATATTTTTCTATTTCAGTATTAGGGGCGTCCATTTCTTTTAATTGATTTAGGAAGTCATAGTTATATTTTATTGCTATTTCCTTTTCATCTGTGAAGGTAATTCGGTTTCCGTTTTCGTCGTAAGTATAGTCTGATTTTGCTAATACTTTTTCTTTTAGCTTATGTTCTAGTTTTGTCAGTCTTCCACATTCGTCAAAGCTGTAGTCTATGTTTACTTCATTTGGTAATATTTCTTTTTCTGGTCTTGCTGCTTGGTCATAGTTTATTGTGGTTATATTTTCTCCTTCGCTTATTGTTTCGGGTAGTTCTAATTGATTGTATGTGTAGG
>JAQUGH010000103.1 GCA_028684195.1 Clostridia bacterium
AATTTCATATTTATCCCTTAGCTTTTCCCTTGGCTTTTCCCTTGGCTTTTCCCTTGCCCCCGACAATTTCAGCTTCTGGGACAGCTTCTGGGACAGCTTCTGGAGGGTCAATGAACTTCTGTTCTGCTTCCAGCTTCTTAGCCTTGGCTCTGGCTTCTCTTGCTTTGATTTTGGCTTCTTCTGCTGCCTTTTTCCTAAGGATTGGATCCACAGGCTTTCTTGCTACTGCCAGCCCTGCCTGAATCTTAACAAACTGCGGATAGGAAGTTGCTGAGCCCTCAGGTCTTATGGTCATAAATCCCCTTTTCAGCAAAAGCCCAATTACTCGATGGGTACGGTCAAAGCAAAGCCTTTCAATCTTGTTAAAATCTTTCATAAGATGTGCTACAACCTGTGCCTGTGACTCTCCTGCCATCAAATGATTAGCTGCTGCTGATGCTGCTGTGCAAGAGCGGAAGCCATAGGCATCCAAATCCTGAACCCTTGTCTTTTTTTCCTCTGGTGCTTCTGGCTCAGCCTTCTCTTTGCTCTTGCCTACAGGAGCAGAGCTTGGAGTTTTAAGTTCCCTTGGTAGAGCTTCCTCTTCTTCCTCTACTACAGGAACTGCTATGGCATCAACAACCTCTTCCACAGGAACTTCTTCCACAGGAACTTCTTCTGTAACAACCTTCTTTGGTCTGCCCTTTTTGCCCTTTGGCTTCTCCACAGGAACTTCTTTTGGTTCTGCCTTTGGCGTTTCCACAGCAACTTCAATACTGTTCAAATAATCTATTACTGTGGCGATGATAACCCTGGTGGGTTCGGTGAACTCATCTTTCGGCTCTATAAGCTTAACAGCCTCAATCACCAAATCCTCAAGCACCCCAAGGGTGGAGCTTGTGTCAATAGCAGGTACAATACCCAACACCTTGTTAAGTTCCTTTGCTGTCTGTGAAAGTTCGCTACGCTTAAATTTGAATTTCAACATATTAAATTCCTCCTAGATTTCGATTTTGTTTATTGCTGCTTCTGTCTTCTATTATATTATACATGGCTGTTGGTGTTTCGCTAAAATAAATTTTAATATTTCTTTTAAAAACTTCCAACAACAGGTCTACCTCGTTGGAGGCACTGAAGAATTTTAACTTGATGATTTGCGCTGAATTCATCATCTCGGACAACCATCTCTCCAAGCCTCATTATACCAAGCTTTTTCTCTTGTGGGGTCTGGTTGAGGCTGTACATTGCTGTAACATGGGAATACTTGCGTTTATCCTCACTAAAGTCTTTTAAGGTTATAGTTGTCTTAGTATAAGATGTTGATGCTGCCTGTGTGGCTGTTACAACAAGACAGTGCTTTTCCTGAGACAGCCTTCTTAGCTTCTGCCAAGTCTTATTCGTTTGTTGTCTAAAATCTTGTTTGGACACCCCTGATTCTGGTGCCAAAATATCTGCATAGTCCACAACAACAACATCACAAACAAAACCTTCTGATCTCTCCCACCCATCTAGCAAGCTCCAAATTTCTCCAACAGTAAGGGTATCATTCGGATAGGTGCTTAACTTGAACCTGCCTTTACTCCTACTCTGCCATTTTGCCATCTTCTTCTCTGCATCCTTCCAAGTCAAAACTTTCACAGCAGGTACTTTTTCAAGAGCCACAGCCCCTTTCTCAGCAACATACATAAATTCACAATTCCTACAAGCCTTATAACCCTTGTTAAGCTCAATGGCTTTAACAAGGTCTTCATAAGTTACATCTTCTTGCTTTGTGTTTTGAGGGAATAGACCGCAAGAACACTCCCTACAGGATTGATGGCAATCGTCTGTCTGGTTGAGCCAGCAATCCACAACAGGCATATATCGCTCTTCACAATATTTTTCCTTATCACTTCTTCTTGTTAAATATATGCCCATTCTTCTCAGCTGTTGAGCTTCCGTCATATCTCCTGCTTGGAAAAAAGCTACATTACAGCCAGAAGCCATAGCAGTCATAGCTATTTCCATGAGCATAAAAGTCTTTCCTCTTTTCTCTGGCCCAACCAAAGATATAAGAGAATCCCTTGTCATTTGGCTATTCCAGAACTTGCCTAGAGCCTTTGGAAAAACAACTATAGGCTCTGAGCTGTAAGTGAATGCTTTCCTTATAAGGTCAGGAGAGCTGAATGGATCTACGGTCTTTGATTCAGAATCTGTAACTTTGTGAGATAAATACCCTGATATAGCTTCTTCTGCCTCTTCCAAGTCTTTACTATCAGCGGAGTGTTTTATTGATTCTGATAAGGCTAAAAGCCTTCTCCTCTTCAGATAAGACTTTGTCTGATCCAAAAGATAATCGCTATTAAATTGTTCACGCTCATATTCCTCTGATAATCCCGACAAAATGCCTCCGATATACTCCTCTTGATCCTTTGGCAAGCCTAGAGCCTTTTGTTCTTCAAATATCCCTTCTATATCTTTGTTTGGGGCTTTGTGGTATTTCTTTATATAGTCTAAGCACCAACCAGCAATTCTTCTTGCTGTTGCTGATTCCAAGTCTTGAATTAAAAGCACAGGTTCTATATCTGTAGCAAACCTATCGCTCACAATAAGCCCTGTTATTATTCTCCGCTCAATAAATTCCTCAGCCATTTTTGTTTATCCTCTTGTCCAGACCTTTAAGATGGTACTGGCTCCCTTTCGTCATAGCAAATACCCTTGATGGAATCCTATCATCACAAAGCTTCTCTGCTATTTCCTCCAAGGTCAAATTGGATGTGAATATGGTCGGCAGAAGGTTTTCATAACGGTGATTAATTATAGCATAAATCATCTGAAATGACCAGTCTGTCACCTTATCCAACCCAAAGTCATCAACAAGAAGAACTTTAGCATCAGAATAAAGACTTACCACATCTTTTTCCTTGACTTCTGCTGTTGGAGAAAAGCTGTTCCTTATTGCCATCAAGATGTCATTCATGGTAGCAAAAACAAGTTCATTTCCGTGAAAAAGAATGTTATTATTGACATAATCAAGCCTTGCCAATTCCATCATGATGTAAAAAGCTGTAACTGTCTTGCCTGATCCAACTGGACCACAAAGGAAAGCCCCAACGCCTTTTGACTTATTCTCCTGTATCTTTAGAGCTACAACACTAGCATTCTCCAAAGTATCAGGATAATTATTATTGACATCCACAGCAATTCTTGGGGAACACTTAGTCTTTATAAGGTCTTTTTTGTAAGCGGAATCCCAGAGCCTCTGCCTGTAACATCTTGGACACTCTTGCCTATCCTCTGGATAATCTGCTCCACAAACAGGGCAACGAATCATGTCCCCTCTCATCATTTAATCTCACTATTCTGTGGTAAGTTGGACAGAAAAGGTCTATCATCAAATCCTGGATGGGTTTCTTCGTATTCCATCAGGAATACTATGCAGCACAAAGCGTGAGCAAGATGAGATTCTCCTGTTTCTGGATCTTTGGATTCTCCACCCCACCAAGCCCAAAGGTGTCTTAGTGCAGCAGCAAAAAGCCTACCCCACATCATGCCCACTTCCCAATTACGGTCACCATACTTTATAGCCCCAAAAGTTAGAACCCTTGCCAAAGCAAATATAGGTTTTGCTGGTATTAAATCCATACGTGGTTTTGTTTCATCAAACTTAATAGCTTCCACCATCAAAATTCCCCCTTCTTAGATATATCCACCATGCCTCCCGAATAGTCAGGTTTGTCTGCCCTATCAAGGCTACTGCCCTTGCTTCCATTGGTGTGTGCTACAAAACCTTTTGCTGGTTTTCTTTCCATTGCTGTTTTCATTCTGATAAATTTATTTTTCAAAGCAGCTCCCGATTCAACAACAAAGGCAAATTCTGCTTTTGGATCCTGTTTTTCATACCAAGACAAAACCTTTTTGACCAAAAGGGAGTTGCCCTGTAGCTCTTCTGTCACCAAATAATTAATAGGGGCAACCCATGTTTTGATTTTATTCCTTGGTGTTTTGACCCCTGTTTTGGAAAGGATTATATCTGCCAGCCTTTCTGCTAGCTGTAAACTAACTGCTTTGTTCTTCTCCTTTTGTATATCCTTCTCTGACTTCTCTTTAGCAGGTTTAATTGTTCGTTTAAGCACACTAGGATTGGCAGGAATAGGATATACTTTTGTTGCCTGGTTCGTTATATCCCCTATCATAAAAATCACGTCTTGTAGCTTAAAGGACAATCCTGATTCTGTGGATATGTTTATCTCTGGTATATCTATTCTGGCATTGGGATTCTCCTCTGCCAAAACCTCTGCTATGTGGCTAAGAATTTCCTTGACTGTTTCCTTTTGCATCGTTAAACACACCCCTTCACCTTTGTAATAGCTAATCACCTCTTTAAAATTAAAGTTCCACGGATTATAGGTTCCAACATAAATTATATCTTTTCTTCTTCCGTTTTTTGACAAATTTATGGCAGCCAAATATCCAGCTTGCTTAAGTTCAGCAACACAAACAGAAGAAACATATCTTTTTTTAGTGTTTTTTATTTTAGTTTTCCATCCATCATAATTAGACATGAATTTCAGGAAGAAAGATAAGGATTCAAGACTAAGGGTGGTGTCTCTGACCAAGGAAAGAGGAATCTTGACAAAAAGACCTTTGACTGCTATATTTTTGAAATCTTTGGGTTTTCTAACAGAAGCACATTCCATGGCCTACACCTCCCTTGTCCAATTTTCTCAGTAAGGTTCTGGACTTGCTTGGCAGTATTTAAAAGGTGAGAGGGTTGAAAGGAAGAAAGACCCATTAACTTCTAAAAGAACTGCCAAGCTCAAACGAGTTTGCAACCTCGTGCCCGAACTTTATTATTATACTCTTACCTTGCGGAAAAGTAAATTAATTATGGACATACCGTCTAATTATATCGCCCACAAAATCTCTAGCTTGTGCTTCTGTAAGGCTTCCTGGATCTTCTGCTACCTCTTCCCTTCTCGCATCTATTCCTGCAAATCTTAATTCTGCTACAAGTTTATCTCCTTGAGTTCTTCCTGCGAAATCACTATCATATACCACCACAACAACATCAAAAAGCTTTGATATTTGAAGTACCTGTTCAGGGGTATATTTTGCTCCAAAAGTAGCAGCAGCATATCTACCTATTCTCCAAGCATCAGCAATCCCTTCTACAATAATTCCAAGCCTTTTTCCGCTTACAAAAGGTGGATCTGGCAATCTATACAAAATGTGCTTGTGTTTTATTATCTCCCTTTCCTCTGGACAGGCTATATAACTGAGTTCTTCTCTTCCAGAAATATCTCTTGTTTGAAAAGATACTTGCTTGCCTTCCCAAAAAATAGGGGCAAGAATCCTGTTGGCATATACCACCCCATCCAACATGCTTATTGGACCTGTACCCATGAGATGCCAAGCATCACGAAGCTCTCGTGGATTAAATCCTCTACTTACCAAGTAATCAAGATGTCTTTTGGCCATCTCACTTGTAGAAGATGGTAATTTATGATCTTTGATATTCAAGGTGGACACAACTGGAAGAGCTTGTGTTGAACTGCCTTTAAATGCCTTAAGTACAGCCCCCAACTCCTCCTCTTTTATACGGAGAAGCTTGGAAAGTATCTTCCAAAAAGGTTTGTACCCGCATCTCCAGCAAACAAAATATTCTTCAGCAAGGTTATACCCAAGATGGTAACCTGCTGTCCCTTCACAGCAAGGGCATACTGTGTTTATCCATCCAGGTCTACAATGCTTGTGCCCTTCTGTTTTATATTCAATCCTATAAAAGTCAAAAAGCTTTACCATGTCCACATTTCTTCGCTTGTTATTAGCCATAAATCCATCTCCTTTTTAATCAAAAATAAATAAAAAAACACACTAAAAAAAAGATACTATTTTTTTTGTTTTTTTTACCTATCGGATACGCTATTTTTTTCATTTTCATTTTCAAGACAATAAAAATGGGTTTTTCTTGGGTAATAAAAGTTGTGTGATACCAACAATATCCAAAATGTTCCACTTTACCTGTTTACTGCGACAGAGTTCTGTTTAACAGAACCTGGAATTAAAAAACTGCATTGTGTCATACCAGCAATGAAAAAAAAAAAAAGTATTTTTATGTACTGGTATGACCGATAATATTCCAGGTTCTGTTTTACAGAACTCTGAAAAACAGAACTGCTAATAATAATAAAAGATATAAAAGATAAAAGATATTTATCATAAAAAAGAAAAAACATAAAACCGCATTTTTTTTTAAAACCCATAAAACCTAACCCATAAAACCTAAAACCCTTTTGGAGAGTATTTTTATGGAAAAACCTTCCAAAAGGGTTTGCCCTAAAAAACTGGAAAAACCTTCCAAGGGGTTTATCTTGAATTAACAATATTTTTTATTTCTGCCGTAGCATCCCAAATGTCTTGATATTTCCACCCAAGCTCCCGTAGATATTTATTCAACCTTCCACGTGCGGTCTTTGGCGGTACGCCATCCAAAAATACTTCTGGCTTTGAATAGATTAGCTTACACACTTCCAAAGCATTGGAACTTAGGCTTTTGTACAGCTCCATAAAATCATTTTCAAAAGGCTTACTGGTATAATTTTCATCCTCTGCCAATAGGTCTATGTCCTTCCCAGAGAGAGCATCATGATGCTTTTGTTGACTATGACAGTAATCAATCAGCCTTCTGCTGACTAGCTTCTGTAAAAAGGTAGAAAAACAAGCCTTGTCTTCTACATACTTATCAAAGGCTTCCACCAGGCTTACACACGCTTCAGAAAACAGCTCTTCTTCAGGTATGCCTGTGGTACGATTGAATGACCATGCCAGCTTGTGGAGTTGATTTGTGTGTTTAATTGCCAAGGCTTGTTTTTCTTCCTCTGAAAACATCATTTGATATCCGACCTTTCTATTTTTGGGGGTTATTATACCCTCATATTTTTGTTTTGCAGCAATTTCTAGCCACAGGAACATGCTATCTTTATTTTATTGGGATAAGTTATCAATTAGAAAAGATAACATGCCTTCCTGTGTGTTTTCTTTACCGTCAAGAACTGCATCAAGAACCTTCCGTTTGCCATCAATAGTTTTTGCCAAATCTTCCTCAATAGAATGTTCAGCTAACAGATACCAGATATTGACTGCATTTTTCTGTCCTATTCTGTGGCAACGGTCTTCAGCCTGATCAAGTTCTCCAGGTGTCCACGGAAGTTCTAAGAACGCTACATTTGATGCTGCAGTTAGTGTTATACCAACTCCAGCTGCTTTTATATTGCCAATAAATAGCCTTACTTTAGGGTCATTCTGGAAAGAATCCACATTTGCCTGACGATTATTCATAGGTGTGCTACCATCAATTTTAACAGCAACACCCTTGAACTCTTCCATAAGCTTGTC
>JAQUGH010000104.1 GCA_028684195.1 Clostridia bacterium
GTACAGGCGGTTGGCTATACCTTACCTGATAGGGTTTCCCTACTGTATTATTATCAGCTTACCAAAGCCAGTAGAGTTGCCTCCACTCGCTAGGGGAAATCAGCTATGCTGATTTCGCAGCTCGCACCATATTTCTATTATACCACACTACACCAAAAAATTACTCTTTAGCAGCAACAACAATTAAGGCTTCATCCCTTTCTCGGAATGAAGCCTTGCCTTCTTTAATCACTATAATAATAGCAACCCGAGAAACCATTCGAGTGATACTATGTACCATTGCGAACAAAGTAAGCTTTCTCTCAAAATAATCGTAACAAAAGAAGGCAAAGGAACCGTCCCTCTGCCTACACAATGTTTCTGTTTTTTAACTAAAAAAAGCAAGAGAACCATCCCTGTGTGTTGCGTCCCTGTGCAAAGCTAATGTTGATTATTGTTATCATATATGATAACATGATATTAAAGCTCAGTATCTATTAAAATTGGAGGGGTATCATGGAGTGGCAAGTAGAATACTATAAAAAGGGCAACGGTAATATTCCCGTTCTTGATTATTTACTTTCATTAGACACAAAAATGCGAGCAAAAGCCTTTAGTGAAATAGAACTGCTTGAAAAACATGGATCCAAATTAAACGAGCCCTATGTAAAACCAATAAAAGGTGAACACTACAAAGGGATTTTTGAATTGAGAGTAAAATTCGCATCAAATATCAGCAGAATATTTTATTTCACATACTGCGAAAAAACCTTTGTGATGCTTCATGGTTTCACCAAAAAAACTAAAAAAACACCGCAAAGGGAACTTGAACGAGCTTTGCATTATAAAAACGATTATGAAAGAAGGTGCGAAAATGAGTAAAGCAGGAATAAAATTTTCCAATGTAAAGGAACTTTTAATGAAAGACGAGGATTTTAAAAAGGAGTACGAAAAGCTAAAACCACGTTATGATGTGATTTCTCAAATTATCGAAGCAAGAACTCGCCAAAATATGACACAGGAAGAATTAGCATTCCGAGTTGGAACACAAAAATCCAATATCAGCCGTCTGGAAAGTGGAACGTACAATCCATCTCTTGATTTTCTAGCTAAAATTGCCCGTTCCCTCGGGAAAGATGTTCAAGTTATATTAAAATAGAGCTATAACACTTGAAAATTTAAATGAGCATAAAAAAAGGAAGCAAAAGAACCGTACCTTCACTTCCTTTTGCTTCCCCGCATATGAGAAGAGAGGGCTAGCCACCCTCTTCTACTCCTCGATTCACAGGATGTCACTTGTCATATGTTTTAATAAAACTATATGTTTAATCACAAAACCTATACGTTGCAATGCTTTGCAACATATTAATACAAAGTAATAGCAAGTTTACCTAACTTCTGCTATGTTTAATCATCGAAAATTCGATTTTTTTGTAATAGTATTAATATTGAGATATAAAATTATAAAAGCCTGACCCCGGTTTACTTGACCCCGGTTTACTTCCATAATTATACACTTTGCCAACCTTATCATCAATCATAGTAAAAAACCTAAATATCTCTCTTAAGTTGAATTAACCGAGGTAATATTTTTTCCTCTCTACAACCATTCCAAAGGGATGGTTACGTTTTTATCACTAATATGAACTTTCTTGTCGTACATACAAATAACGCCCCCAGTACCTACCGTTATTTCTTTGATTTTTTCAAGCACCAAAAAATTTTTAACATGGTCTTTACTTGGATTAGCAGTTTTCTTTATTTCAATAGGATATAATGTACCATTTTGTTCGATTAGAATATCAATCTCTCTTGCATCTTTATCCCGATAATAATATAGCGATGGTTCTAAAACACCTGCATTATAATAGCTTTTCAGTACCTCCGCTACTACAAATGTTTCAAAAAACGCCCCCGCCATCGCACCTGCTTCAAGCACTTCTGTTGTATTCCATTTTGTTAGATATGCTGCAAGACCAGTATCGAGGAAATATAGTTTCGGCGTTTTTACAGCTCTTTTCGTAATGTTGTTATAATACGGTTGCAGTAAATACACAATGTTTGATGAAATCAAAATCGAAAGCCACCTGTGAGCTGTAGGAACGCTTATCCCTACTTCATTCGCAACAGATAATAAATTTAACATTTGCGAAGTTCTACTTGCCATAGCCGTCATAAACTTAATAAATTTTAGTTCATCACCTACCTGTGTTAGTTCTCTCACATCACGCTCAATGTAGGTTTTAGTGTAAGAAGCATAAAACATCTGCCAATCGAGTTCATCAACGTATAAAGCAGGCATAGACCCTTTGTGAATAATCTCCCATATTTCTTTATATTCCAGTCTATTAACTGACATTTTTCTTTTTACAAAGTATTCTTCTGTTGGCACAAAACTTTCATTAAAAGCATTCTCTTTAATTTCACGAAGAGATAAACCTAATAAATTAATAATCCCAATCCTACCAGCAAGACTCTCGCTAACATTTTTCATCATCTTAAATTGCTGTGAACCTGTCAAAAAAAATTGCCCTTTTTTACCACTTTCATCTGCAAACATTTTAATATAACTAAATAGGTTAGGCGCATACTGTATTTCATCAACCATTACAGGAGGCGGTGTTGTTTTGAAAAAACTTCCTGCTTCCTCTATGGCATTTTGTAGTAATATTGGATCATCAAGGGTTAAATATGGGATATCACTTATCATGTGTCTTAACAAGGTCGTTTTACCTACTTGTCTTGCTCCTGTAAGTAAAACAGCCGAAAACATTTTGGCAGCTTTATTGATAGTAGTTTTTATATTTCTATTAATATATTTCATAGTAACCTCCGACTAATTTAATATTTAATATTATTATATCCGATATTTATGAAAATATCACTATGGTATTTAAACCTTTAAAAAATATTTGCTTAATCACAAAACCTATACATTGCAATGCTTTGCAACATATTAGCACAAAATGATAACGAATTCACCTAACTTCAGTTATGTTTAACAATCTAAAATTCATTTTTTCGTAATAGTTTTAATATTGAGATATAAAATTATAAAAGCCTGACCCCGGTTTTCTCTAGAAAAAAGAAAAGGCAAGGGGAAAACAGTTGACTCCCTGTCCCCCCTTGCTTTTTTTCTCAAAACTTATAATAAACTGGGATATTCCACAAATTCAACTGTAAATGGTTCCATTTCAACTTCTATTCCATTAACAACTGCTGATGCAATAGAATATATCGTGTTGTATTTCACGTCATACGTTATCTCATAACTACCAGGTCCAAGGTAATCACTTATATAAAATTTATTCCCCTCATAAGTAACAGCACATTGCTCAACACCATTTTTAAATACAGCGCCTACATCAGATATTCTTAACATATCCGGAATATTAACATCTATTTCCATCGAACTAACACCTTTAATTAAATTAAATCCTAGCTTACATGGGATTGTAGCATCATAAACGCTCTTGATTGAGCTTTTTCCAAAAGTATCCTTCACTTTTAAATCTACAAAACTAGGTGCATTTTGATACCTCTCCTGTATATCTGCTTCACCTAGTACAAGCCTACTAATAGTAACTTCATCTATGCAACCCTTGAACTTCTCATTACCAATAAAAATATTAGTATTACTACTTAAATTGCCACTAGTATCTGATACCGTACCAACGTTCATACCATCCATATAGAAACTCAAGCTATCAACACTAGCATCCCTCACAGCTACCAAATAGTGCCAACTACCAACATCAATAGGACTATCTGTTACTATATGTGGATAACTATCATCGCCGTTAAAGCCAATAAACAATTTTCCATCATTCAGTATCCCCAACGCCCAAAACCTTGTCTGTGAACTACTACCATCAATATTGCTAACTATAGGAATAGCAATTGCAGGTATATCACTAAACTTAATCCACGCCTCCATCGTAAAACTATTCGTTGTCATGGTCAATTCTGGTGACAATGGCACTTCAATACTACCCGTTCCTCCATCAAAGCTTACTGCTTTCCCTTTTATTCCATTTACCCAAGTTACCCCTCCATTGAGTGTCCCATCATTGCTCCTAATAGAATCTGATGCTGTCAATCCTTTTCCTTCATCAAATTGCCATTTAGCAACTGTTGTTCCATCTATCCCATTAATGTAATTTGCCAGTATTTCTTCTGGCGAAACACTTGTATCATCATGTATGGTAACTTCATCAATGACTCCATTATAATCCCCTCCACCTATCATCCCTTCATTTTCATCTGTTGCTTGAGCAAATCCAGGAAAAAGCAGATTTAAACACAAACATAATCCAAGTATGAAGAAAATTTGCCATGTTTTTCTTGAATCCATTACTTTACACCTCCCTGCTCGAAACTCGAGGTTCGAGATTCGAGACTCAAATTTATTCGACTTGACTTATTAGCTTTTTCAACTTCTTTTCTTTCCCCACAGGGAAAATGTACCTGTAAACAAAATTATGTGCATTACAATGTTTTAACCAACCCAAATGACCCATTATTGCCATCACATCATGATACATTATATTTTTACCTGCTCTGATTTTTTTGTTCTTTTCATAAATACCTTTATAAATGTATAAATGTAACCTTTTCTTTTTAACTAATTCTTAATTCTCAATTTTCAACCAAACTCGAATAAGCTAGCAGGCTATCTTGGTTTAATAATGGTTTAACGATAGTTCAGCAATTGTTTAACTATTGTTTCTTCTTTCTAACTTTTTTAAAGTACGCCTTCATTTGCCTTTACAATTTTTCGAGGATAAACCTACTAGTCCACGCCATTATCGACGTCATATTTTTGACCAAACAGTTAGAAATATAAAGTATAACAATCTTTTCTTTAATTTAAATGAAATGAATGGCTTAGAATCCACAAAACAGCTCTGCACTAGAAAAGTTATCGTTCATATTCCTATTAAACAAACTTATATTACTACGAGTGTCTTAATTATCGCTACTCAAGACAACTCACTCATTTCATATCCCTATTTAATTTACATTTAATTACCATTTTACGTTAAATAACTTAACAGAAATTGCCTCAAAACCGGTTCCCTCTCTTATGGTATAAAAGCAATTCGAGACCCCAAAGTGTTGTAATTTATACTGGAACCATTATTATAGCCAATAGCAAACATACCTGTAGCATCATTAACATTACCGCCGACATTAACAACAGTATTACCACCATATGCTTGCTTATAGTCACTTATGGCATGGCAAAATGACACACACTCAGGTACAAATAGCCAATCTGTTTTTTCCGAATATCTAAATATACCTACACAACCACTCGCACCTGAAACACCTAATCCTGTATATGTGTAAGGTTCAGTAAAAGTATCACTAGCAAAATCATGATCGGCAGTATATATGGCTCTTTCCTGTAAGTTTATTCCTTCTAAATATGTTTTCAAATTACCCCAAATGTTTTCTATTCCTCTGTAGGATACCGCTTGACTCACTGCACCTGATGCACCATTTGCTATGCCATCACATAGACCCGTAGGTATAGAATTCCATGAAGTTTTTCCCACTCCTATCGCAGCTTTACTATTTATATTGGCATATTCAACAAGGTAAAGTATCTGAATAGCACTATAACTCTGCACGTCTATTTGATTCCATCCTGTTCCTCTTTTTTGAGCATATGTTCTGAATTCTCCTATGGTTTTGCTTGTAGTAGGGTATACTCCACTTACTGAGCAAAGTGTACTATTACTATCCACCCATCCTTCATATGCTCCTACGAGAACATGAGGCTTTTCTATGCCATCACGAATAAAAGCAGGGTGTAACTTATAACCTGAAGCAGGACCATCAGCTACACTAAACACCTGTTTTGAACCATCATAAGTACGTTTATAATAAAACTTAGGTATTCTTACCATGACTTGTCCGTTACTACCGTCTCTCTTAAAATCATCATTTCCAATATAAGCATTAATTTCGCCATCATCTGCAACATTACACAGTTTCATTTCACTCCAAGGATAGATATTGTCAAAATCTGCTCCTGGTGTTTTTCCTATTCCCCCATCAAGCCTAGTCAGCAATACTGTCATTATCTCCCCTACTGCCCCTTCTGCTCCCGTAATAGCATACGGCTGACAACTACCCAATCCACCCCCTCCTGCTAGAATACCATTAACGTAACATTTTACTGTACCACTACCTGCTTCCATTCCTGCACCTTCCAAGGTCACAACAATGTAGTTCCACTTGTTTCGTATTATTTTATCGCTAGCCGTACTGATAACATCCCAGTTATCAGCTCGATTTGCATTCCAAGTACCTACCACTAGTTCATTTTGACTTGTAACTTTGACGTAAAAGTTGGTAGACAAAGTTTTTTCGGAATATACATAGCAATCATTTGCAGAGTTACCCGGTTTTATCCAGGCTTTTACACTCCAGCTACTTAATCCGGCAATGCTAGACGGTACAGTGACATATGTATCTGAACCCGTAAAGTTTAAGGCACTCCCCATTACACCATCTACCCAAGTAGCACCTGTTCTTACCCCATCTTTTCCGCTATTACTAAAATCACCAACTGAAGCTCCTCCCCCTTCATCCATTTTCCATTCTGCTATTTTAGCTGCTGATACTGAAGTGCTATACGCTAGAGTTCCACATATCATAAATGCAAATACTAATACTACACAATACAGCTTTTTCATGTTCATTATTAACCCTACCCCCTTCTTTTATTGAAATGTTCTGCCTTTCTTAACGAACAACTTGTCGTCCAAGCCCTTCTTTATCCCTCACCGCACTGTCTCACATCACTCCCCTAATCATCCTCACTCAAACTTAAGCACCTTAACTATTCTCTCTACGTATTTATCTCCTGACCTGTCCCCATGCAATATTAGATTGAGGTAATTTTTGCTTGTCCCTACTGCCTCGGCGAGTTGTACCTGGGTCATCTCCAAATCAACAAGTCTCTTTTTGACCTTCATCCCATAATCCGTAAGCTTTCTTTTCCCCATTAGCCCCCCTCCTTTTTTAATGCACAATTCTCAATTTTTAACCGTTAACTATCATCTGTCATCTGTCCTCTGTCATCTGTCATCTGTCCTCTATCCTCTGCTCTTATCTCTTCCTTATTGATTAACAACATCCGGCATAGTCGTTTGTTCATCGTAACCCAACGCATTGTTTGTTTTTTGGACATAAAATAAGTCAGAAAACAACTCCGCTAATGGAATCCTATACAATCTTTCGAGTTCAAAAGCTAAGGGAAGTCGCGGATTTCTGCTTCCTTGCTCAATCATTCCGTAAAAGCTAACGGTAATATTTAATTTTTTAGCAACCTTTGCTTGTGTCCATT
>JAQUGH010000011.1:0-7651 GCA_028684195.1 Clostridia bacterium
CCTTTGATATAGATATTGGCTTGCAGAACCTTTATCATTGTATCAAAGAAGGACTATTTTAACATGTGCAAAAATACTTTTTACTCAATTCTCCCACGCATAGCGTGGGGCTTAATCTGGAGTTATTTATTGCTTTTGTAGCTGTCACTGCTAACTGATATTCTCCATCTTCGCTTATAACTGTCCCTTTTGTATATGATACCGCTTCTCCTTCATTTTTGCTTAATGTGGCTGTACTTGTAGTTCCTTCTTCATCTTCCCATGTCGGTGCTACTGCTGTTCCATATGTTTTCCCATCTTCTACCCCTGTTACTTCCGGTTTATCTGGTGCATCAATATCTATATCAAAATTTACTGTTGTTGAACTCGTTAAATTATTTATGGTTTTTTTCGCTGTCACTATTAATTGATAACTACCACTTCCCTCTATTTCTATCCCTTTTGTAAATGATATTGATTGTCCATCTTTACTTATTGTCGCTTTACTTGTTGTTCCTTCTTCATCTTCCCACGTCGGGGTTACTGCTTCACCATATGTTTTCCCATCCTCTACTCCTGTTACTTCCGGTGCATCCGGTGGAATCGCCATTAACGCATTCGCCCTACCATATCCATATGTAAAATCATATCCTATATCACCTAAATCATCTGCTGTTGAAGTAATCATATTTCGTATCTGATCTGGAGTCTTCTCAGGATATGCCGCCATAAGTATACCTGCTATTGCTGCAATATGAGGTGCCGCAGCACTTGTCCCATAAAATGGGTTACTAAAACCACCAGCACCAGTTACGCTAACACCATCTATTCCACAAATATCAGGCTTGCTTCTTGTTTCATCAATTAAAGTTACCGGTCCTCTTGAAGAATAATATGCTATATCATCAGGAGTATACTGGTTAATTGCCCCCACTGCAAGAACACCTGAAACTGCAGCATGACCAAATATTGAATCTTCAGCAACTATATTATCAGTGTAAATTTGGCATCCTGAACTATTGTAAATATATACTTCCAACTCTTTATCATCTCCAGAATCTTTTCTTACATCTAAGCTAGCAATTATTTCTGAACCAGTATCATTATAATAAGAAATGTACTCTAATGGATCAGCATTTCCATCCTGTACATTCATGGATATATCTATAATATTACCAATATTATAGTCACTTAAAACCAGATCGTAATCATTATTTGAACGACCAAATTTGTCATTCCATTGTAATACAATCCTTACACTTTTCTCATTAGGAATCTTTATGCGTATCTTATTCCCTGGAGCTGGGTCGTGACTATAATCATGATATCCATCACCATCATCATCATAAAACATCCCCTGATAATGCGAACTAGCAGCATTTCCTGCAGAAGATACATACGTTATAGGATTCATCTCTAATACCGAGTTTACGTGGTTTGCAACAAATCCATCCTCAAAACATGGTTCGCCCAGCCACCCAATATCATCAACAATAACTTGACATCCACTGTTCACTAGAGCATCAATAGCTTCATTGAAGCCAACAGTATTAGAGCCACAATCATGGAAATACAACTCTGCTCCTGGTGCTAGATCATGGATGATTTCTAACATTGCTGTTCCTTCCTCGCCACCATAGTTATTACTTATTACATGTTCGCTCTCACCCACTGATGCTAAATAATTCGGAAGATCTCCTGCACTAATCGCATCAGCTATACTATCCACCCCATTTGAAATTACACCAATTTTAATATTAGTTCCATCATACCCAAATTCATCCCTAACTTGATCAACCAAATGAATACTATCCCCTTGGCTTGTAACAGACCCTGTTCTAACTAATGGTTGAAGAACGGTTCTGATATTTCTCACTCCATCAAGTGATGCCAATGCTTCTAACTGCCCTAATTCAACCCAAGCAACAGCAATATGATTTTTTTCATTCTTATTTTCAATTTTATTAACATAGGGCTTAATTATTTTTGTACTTGCATTTGGTTTTAAATTAATATAAACATAAACCATATCACCTGTAGAATTTTTTTCACCAGATCTTGTCACACATCCAAGTGCTCTATATTGTTTGTTTGAAATCATTTGTTTCTTAACCTGCTTTTGCGTCATACTCTCAGGAATAAAGCTTTCATCAAGTAAATACAATAAATCTGTACTAATTTTTTTCTGTGTAGAAGTTTTTTGATCTTTTGTCTTTTTAATTTTCTTGTTCGCTTCTATATCACTTGCATCCTTTTCAACTTCTATTGCTTCCACTGTTTCTTCTGTTTCTTCTGTTTCTTGTACTATTTGTTTATCTTCTTGAGCTAATGCTGGTTGAATAGTCAGCATCAATACAAAAAAAATTAACATAATGGACATTGCTTTACATATATCCTTTTTATTTCTCACTTATATAACCCCTTCCATTCAAATAACTAACCTTCACTTTATTGCCTATTTCTTATGTACTACAATCCTTTAATAGTAATATTCTTTATAATAACAAAATTTCCTTTAATATCATTATGTTTTTATACATTTTACTAAAACTGTACGAAAATATATTTTAGTTATTTTCTAAAATAAAATGCTCTCAAAATCTAAAGAAATTAATAGCAATTGCTTATTTTTAAGGTATAATAGATTATGTGCATAAAATTAGATAAAATAATGTAATTATTACTTAAAAAATACTATACTATTATTTAGGAGGTTTGTTCAAATGAATCAATATCTAGAAACATATCAAAAGTGGAAAGAACAGCTAACAAACAACAAGGAGCTTTATGGTGAATTAACTTCTATTGAATCTAAGCCTATGGAAATTAAAGAAAGATTTCATAAGTATCTTGAATTTGGTACGGGAGGTCTGCGGGGAATTATTGGAGCAGGAATTAACCGTATGAATATTTATACCATACGAAAAACCAGTCAAGGTCTTGCTAATTGTCTTAATAAAATTTACCCATCTAAAGATAAAAAAGTGGTTATTGCCTACGATTCAAGATATAAATCAAAGGAATTTGCTTTGGAATCCGCATTAGTTCTCATACAAAATGGTATCAAAGCCTACGTATTTGAAAATATTACACCAACCCCACTTCTTTCTTACGCTGTAGTAAAATTAGAAGCCACAGCAGGAATTGTTGTTACAGCAAGTCATAATCCCAAAGAATATAACGGCTATAAGGTTTATTGGGAACATGGAGGACAAATTACTGATGCACTAGCTATGGATATAACTGAAGAAATAAATAATATTACTAATGAATTTGAAATTGATGTCGCAGAAAGAAGTATTGCAGAAAAAGAAAAACAACTGATTTGGATAAAAGATGATCTTTTAAACTCATATATACAAGAAACCAAACAACTAGTCCTAAATGAAAGCCTTATGAAATATGCAACCGATCTTAAAATAGTCTATACTCCTTTACATGGGAGTGGTCTTGTTCCATTTACTAAATTATTAAAAGAAGTAGGTTTTACCAACATTCATCTTGTAAAAGAACAAATAGAAGCCGATCCATCTTTCCCTACTGTTATTTGTCCAAATCCTGAAGAACCTGCCGCCTGTGAACTAGCTGTTAAGTTAGCCCACAATGTTGATGCTGATATTATTTTAGCCACAGATCCCGATGCTGACAGGGTTGGTCTTACAATAAAAGATAGTGAAGGGAACTATCTTCATCTTACAGGAAACCAAACCGGTGCTCTTTTGATTGACTATATTTTACAGATGCGCTTTGAAAAAGGAACGCTCCCTTCAAATGGTCTTATTATAAAAACCATAGTTACTTCAGAAATGGGTGCTGCTATTGCAAAAGCATATGGTATTAAACACATTGATGTATTAACAGGTTTTAAATATATAGGAGAAAAAGTAGCTGAGTTTGCTAAAACCGGTAGTAATACTTTTTTATTTGGTTACGAGGAAAGTTACGGTTATCTTTTTGGTAGTCATGTACGAGATAAAGATGCTATCCAAACATGCTTGATGATTGCTGAAATGGCTCTTTATTATAAAAACAAAGGATTGTTAATCCAACAACGTTTAGAACAGTTGTTTGAAAAGTACGGATATTTTCAGGAAGCTTTAGTTAATATAAACTTAAAAGGTTTTGATGGGCAAGAAAGATTAGAAAGAATTATGGAATATTTTCGAGTTAACCATCCTCATGAAATTGAAGGTAGTAAAATAACGGTTATAAAAGACTACCTACTTAGAAAAGAAATTAACTGTAGAACTCAAAAAAAGGAAAGATTAACCTTACCATGCTCTAATGTTCTACAATATTTCTATGAAAACGGATCTTGGTGTTGCATTAGACCTTCTGGTACAGAACCCAAGCTTAAAATATATTTTGGAGTCAAAGGTAAGAATCAAGATGATGCGAACCAACAACTCCTGAACATTAAAAAAACCTTCCTAAACATCGTCAATAACATTGATTAAATCAAGTAATACGGAAAAAACCGTCCCCCAACCTTTTGGGGACGGTCTTCTTTTATCTAGTCCTCTGCTTAACAATGATTTAACAATGGTTTAACAATCGTTTAATCCTCTATCCAAGCCGTACTTCGCATTAAAAACATTTTTCCCTTTTTCTTTTTTTACACCATATAACTTATTAATACAACAACGTTCTAATACCTTATAAACAAATTCAACCTCTTGAGGAATACCTGCTTCCTTTGCTACTTCTTCCACAGTTAAAAGCTTATCTTTATTTTCTCGCAAACAGAACAAAACCCTGTGATGAACATCAATATATGTATTAGCAGATTTTTTGCCTAATTCTACTCCCGGCTGATTATACGCATTCACATTAATCAAATTTGCATATAAACCCACAGTTCTTTCAAAGAGAGCTATTAAAACTCCCATCGAATAAGGATTTAATTCTTCTATGCCAATAGTCAAAGAATCTCGTCCCTTTTTCTTAAGTGCACGCCTAGTCCCTTCCAAAAACGCTTTAAGATAGTCGCCACTTGTTACATCCTCATCTACTAAAACAGGCTTCAGACGTTGGTCTTTTTTAACTTCAATAAACGTTACAAAAGAATCTTCTACACCATCCAAAAGCTGTTGGACATAAGCATGTTGATCTGTGGATCCTTTATTTCCATATACTGTAATTCCTTGATGAACTGTATTATCATTTAAATCCTTTTCCTTACCCAAAGATTCCATAACTAATTGTTGGAGATAACGTGAAAATAATTGTAATTTATCTCTATACGGTAATACTACCATATTCCCTTTTCCTCTTTTTTCAAGAGCATAATTCCACGTAAGAGCTAAAATAGCAGCAGGATTTTTTAATGTTTGCATGTTTCTCGTAGCTTCATCACAATCTCGCATTCCATTTATAAAAGCATCTATATCAATACCCTGCAAAGCTACAGGAAGTAAACCAACAGCAGAAGCAATTGACGTGCGTCCACCTACCCAGTCCCAAATATAAAATCTTGCTAACCACTCACTTTTTTGTGCTTCTTTGTCGAGCTTACTTTCAGTTGTTGTCACAGCCACAACATGTTTAGTAAAGTCTATCCCTTTTTCACTAAAACAGTGTCTTATCTCTTGCATCCCATTACAAGTTTCTACAGTACCGCCACTTTTAGAAATAACAATAACCATGGTTTCCTCTAAATAATCAGCTAAATCACTCATTACTCTGTCCATACCATCAGGATCCGTATTATCAAAATAGTATGCCTTTAACGAACTCTTAGCTTTCCCTAAAGCGTCACTTAACAACTGAGGTCCAAGCGCTGAGCCTCCTATTCCTATAAGCAAAAACCTAGTAAACAGCTTGCCTTTTGAAGATACAATACTTCCTTTCTTAACTTTCTGAACAAACTTTTTTATTTTTTCTATTGTATCGTTAATTTCTTGTCGTATCTCCTCATTTGGGGCTCGTGAAACATCTCTAAGCCAATAATGACCTACCATCCTTTTCTCATCGGGATTAGCTATTTCCCCTTTTTCTAATTCCCTCATTGAAAGAAATGCCTGCTGAATTTTCGGCTCCATTTCTTTGAAATATTCTGGGGCAAAATTCATGCAACCAACATCCAAAGTAAGCCCTAATAACTCATTAACATAGAGATACTCTTTATACATATCCCAACTATCATTACCATTCATGTAAATCACCCTCATAAATTTATTTTTACATTAATTACGTTACTACCTATCATACTTTTTAACTAAATTTAATAATCTTTCTTCTATTCCCTTCGTTAAATCCTCTTTTTTGTAACGCCACTCCCAATTGCCTCCTACCGTACTGGGCGTATTCATTCTTGCCTGCGAGTTCAAGCAAAGAATATCCTGCAAGGGAATTATTGCTAATCTTGCTGGGCTTTGGAGAACAATTTCTATACACTCCCAACAAACATCTTTTCGCAATTTTTTTTGACGTTTGGGATGCAAACATGAAAGTACATTCTTTTCATACCAGCCTAACAAAGTATCGTTGTCATGAGTACCTGTATAATACACATAATTATCACCATCATTAGGCGTTGTCAATGGTTCTTTGTCTATAAACTGCAGAACCTTCATCCCTGGAAAATTTAATTTATTCTTTAAATTTACAACTTCCGATGTAATGATCCCTAAATCCTCTGCGATTATTGGTAATTGACCTAAATAATCAAAAATAACAAAAAAGAATTTTTCTCCCGGTCCCTTTATCCACTTACCATTAACAGCCGTTTCTTCATATCCCGGTATTTCCCAGTATGATTCAAAACCTCTAAAATGATCTACCCGAATTATATCAACTATGTTTAATAATGCTTTAAAACGCTCACGCCACCAAAGATAATCATCCTTTGCCATTTCATCCCACTTGTAAATAGGATTCCCCCACAATTGTCCGGTATTACAAAAATAATCCGGAGGAACACCGCCTACCTTAAGTGGATTGCCCAAAGAATCCAATTCAAATAAATGTGAATTAACCCAGGCATCACTACTATCATAAGCAACATACAAAGGAAGATCTCCAATAATCTTAACGCCTTGCTCTTGTGCATATTCTCTAATAACACTCCATTGAGAAAAGAACTCATACTGAAGAAAATTATGATAGTTAATTTTCCCCTCTAATTTTTCTTCCCAATATTTTACTGCCTGTGGTTCTCTTCTTGCGATAGGTCTACTCCAATTATTCCAGGACTTATTTTGAAAGCACATTTTTAAAGCCATATACAGTGCATAATCAGGTAACCAATAATGATTCTTATCAAGGAAGTTTCTATAATCACTACGCTTAATTTCTTCCATGCTAAACCTTTTATATGCTTTATACAACATCCTTTCTTTGTATTCCCTACAAGCTTGAAAATTGACTCTATCATCCGGAAAACAAGGCACATCATCAAGCTCTTTTCTTTCCAAAAGACCCTTCTCCATTAATCTATCTAAACTGATTAACAACGGATTACCTGCAAAAGCTGAAAATGACTGGTATGGAGATTCACCATAGCCAACAGGGTTGAGAGGTAATATTTGCCAAACTTTCATGCCGCTTCGCTTTAAAAAATCAATAAACTCTAATGCTTCCTGTCCTAATTCCCCTATTCCATATTTAGAAGGAAGAGATGTCGGATGCAAGATAATCCCACCTGCCCTATCCATTTATAAAAAAGCCCCCC
>JAQUGH010000011.1:7751-30132 GCA_028684195.1 Clostridia bacterium
GTTAATCGATTGTATCCTGGTAAATAACTTTCCTTCCAAAGGTTGAAGAGCTAAACTGATTTTCCCCTTCTCTGTTTTGATTTTACCTTCAAAGGGAAATACTTCCTTCCATATTCCTTGATAATCTTCTTTTAGCTTCAAATTAATGCTTATCTCCTTATCCTTGTTACGATTAAAAGCAGCCAAAAAAACATCTTCCTTATAAACCCTTAAAAAACTATAAACATCCCCTTCTGTTGGGAATGAAATCCAGTCCCCTTTTTGTAAGACAATAAAATTATTTCTAAGTGCAATAATCTTTTTATAAAAGGTTACTAGTTCCTTTTCTTCCCTTCCCCAAGGATATGTCCCACGATTATAGGGATCGGAATAGCCCTCCATTCCAGCTTCATCCCCATAATAAATACATGGGACACCTGGATATACCATTTGAAAAAGAGCCAATAACTTTAATCTAGCCAAGCCCAATCTTCGTTGCCGAGCATTAAGCTTGAATTTTTCTTTTTCTCCGGTACTTAAAGTATGTGCCAGTGGTGCTTCACCTAAAATTGTTAAAATTCTGGGTAAATCATGACTTCCTATTAAATTCATAGCATTATTTAAATTCTGACGAGGATAATTTTCGTAAATACTCATCAACCTTTTATGAACCTGATGAGCATCAATGTAACCCAATACAAAATCTAATACGATATTACGAAATGGATAATTCATAACTGAATCTAATTCTTCGCCCCATAAATATTCTCGATTTACACCATAGCTTACTTTATTGGAAGCATCCTCCCACACTTCTCCCAAAAGTATGGATTCTGAATTTTTCTCTTTCATGACACTTCGCATTCTTTTTATAAAATCATCCGGTAACTCATCAGCTACATCTAAACGCCAACCTGAAGCACCCAGTCCCATCCAATATCGCACTACACTATCTTTGTCATTTAGAATAAAATCTTGGTATGACGGCTCCATTTCATTAACATTAGGCAATGTATCAATACCCCACCAGCTCTCATATGTTTTAGGATGATTACTAAAACGATACCATTTATAATAGGGAGAACTTTGCGATTGATATGCACCCAACCCCGGATAATTCCCTTCTTTATTAAAGTAAACACTATCGCTACCTGTATGACTAAAAACTCCGTCGAGAATTATTCTTATCTTTAACTTTCGAGCCTTTGAACATAATTCTCGAAAAATCTCATTACTACCAAACATAGAATCTATTTTTTTATAATCAGCTGTATCGTACTTATGGTTACTAGGCGACTCAAATATGGGATTTAAATAGATAGTACCAATACCGAGCTTACTTAAATAGGGAAGCTTTTTTATAACACCCTTTAAATTGCCTCCATAAAAATTCCAACGCTTGATAGCACCTGTTTCAGGATCTTTTATGTAAGTGGGAGTGTCCTCCCATCTACCATGTAAAAAGCAATTCTTTTTGGGATTACTGATCTTCCCATCATCATTTCCATTATAAAACCTATCTACAAAGATCTGATACATAACCCCTTCACCATACCATGAAGGTATTTCAAAGTCCTTATACACCGTAATCTGAAAAGGAGCAGGCACACACTCACTAAAAATGCCCTTTCCACCTAATCTTTCATCATTATTTCCGTAATAATATACCTTCCCAGCAATAATAACAGTAAAATAATACCAATACAGTCCGGGTATTGTCGTCATTATTTTTGTAGAATAATACATTATAGCGACTTCTTCTTTTTCAAAAGGCATTTCTAGTTTTTCTGCTTCATTATTATTTTTCCATACATGTAAAGTTACTGCATCTATTCTTTGCTTTGACCTAACTCCTAAACACAACTTAACCTCTCGACAACAAGGAACAGCCCCAAAGGGGCTGCGATATTCCTTATCATGTGTATCATGACAAATCCAATCTATACTCATCTGACCTCACCCTATTCTAAGTATTTTTGAAGGAGAAGAATCTCTTTCATCTGCTTGATCGGAAAGTAATGTTTCGTATAATTGTTGATATTTTTTAGCAGAGCCAATCCAATTAAAATTAGATTTAAGAGCATTTTTAACAATCTTATTCCAAACACTTTTATGATCATTATAAATACTAAGAGCACGTTTTATAGTATGTAAAAAATCATGAGCATTAAAATTAGTAAAACTAAAGCCATTTCCTTCACCAGTTTTCTCATTATAAGAAGTAACTGTATCTTGTAATCCTCCTGTTTCCCTTACTACGGGTAGACTTCCATATCTAAGTGCAATCAACTGGCTCAACCCACAGGGTTCAAAAAGTGATGGCATTAAATAAAGATCTGAAGACGCATAAATTTTACACGCTAAATCTTCATTAAACATTATCAATGCTCTCATCTTTTGCGGATGCCTTTCTGCGGCATTACGCAAAATCTGCTCATATTTATAATCACCCGTACCTAAAATAACTAACTGTAAATCCAATGACAACAATTCCTCTAGAATATGAACAAAAATATCCAACCCTTTCTGACTAGTTAATCTTGAAACCATCGCTACAACAGGTACATTCTCGATAGGAAATCCCAAATCTTCCTGAAGTTTAGCTTTGTTTTGTTCTTTCTTAGTAATAGAGCTTCTGTAATTAACATAAATATGAGGATCTGTTTCCGGATTATATTTGTTATAATCAATCCCGTTTACTATCCCTTGGAGCTTATCTTCGTATTTTCTCAACAATCCATCTAGATTTTCCCCATAATAAGGTAATTTGATTTCTTGGGAATACGTTTTGCTAACAGTAGTAACCATATCTGAAGAAACAATCCCTGCTTTCATAAAATTAACATTACTATTAAACTCTATCCCCTCATAACCACTATATGCTTGATCCAAGCCCAATACATCATTCAACACTTCCATAGGGAATATTCCCTGATATTTTAGATTATGAATAGTAAAAACAGTTTTCATCTTTTCATACAACGGCTTATCTTTATAAAATTCTTTTAAAAACAGCGGCACCAATCCTGTCTGCCAATCATTACAATGCAAAATTTGTGGTTCAAAATCCATATACGGAATACACTCTAATACTCCCCTACAGAAGTATGAAAATCTTTCGGCCTCATCATAATATCCATAAAGACCATCTCTCTTAAAATAAGTTTCATTATCTAAAAAATAATAAGGAACACCATCACGATCCATAACATCCAAAATCTCTAGTCCCCCATACTGATTTCTCCAACCTACGGGTATGGTTAGCGTTTTTTTATGGATCATCTCTTTTTTATATTCCGCAGGTATATTCCCATATTTGGGTATAATAACCCTAGCATCAATTCTCATTTTTCTTAAAGCCAACGGTAAACTCCCTACCACATCACCTAAGCCACCTGTTTTGGCAAAGGGATCACATTCTGACGCAATAAAAAGCACTTTTAACATTTGACTTGCACCTCTCCCCTAATTACTTTATTTTTTTCTATCACTATAGGCTCCTCACTGTCACTTAACAGCTTAGTTCCTTTTTTAACACACACACCTTTATCTAATATTACCTTGTCTAAAACTACATCTTCTCCAATTTCCACCTTAGGCATAAGAATGCTATTTCGTATTACAGCACCTCGACCAATCTTTACTTTTCTGAAGAGAATACTATTTTCCACACTACCCTCGATCTGACACCCATTAGCAATTAATGAGTTCTTGACGTTAGAGCCCCCACAATATCTTGTAGGTGGACCATCCTTTAATTTAGTATGTATCATTTCTTTTGAAAAAAGCAAATCCTGTAATATCTCTGGTTTAAGTAAATCCATTTGATGTCGATATAAACTTTGTAATGAATTTACTATGGCTACGTACCCTTCATAAGCATATCCAAATATTTTCAATTCCTTAAGATTTGAAAGCAAAACATCACTGACTAAATCCCATCTTCCCTTTATTGAACAATCCTGTAACAAACTAAACAACAGCGATTTTTTCATAATATATATATCCATAGATACAACCATCCCAACTTGGGGTACACCTAAACTTATAGCAGAAACCCGTCCACTTGTCAATTTTTCCAAATATACTCCTTGTTCTATATCCTTATCTGAAAACTTATATCCCTCTTTACAAACCATCGTAATATCAGCTTTTTTTTCCTTATGATAGGCTATAACCTTACTTAAATCAATATTGCAAACGATATCACTTCCAGAAATGAGGACATATTCCTCGACGCTTTTATGCAAATAATCCAAATTAACATAAATGTCTTCCAAATCTAATCTTCTTTTATCTCTATTACTTTCAGATATTGCTGTAGGCAGAAAAAAGAGTCCACCCTTTTTTTTGTCCAATCCCCATTCTTCCCCTTTACCCAAATGATCCACTAAAGCTCTTAAATTCAAAGAGGTAATAACACCAATGTTGACTATCCCTGAATTAACCATATTAGACAGAGGAAAATCCACAAGTCTGTACTTCCCTCCATAAGGAATTGCCGCTACGCAACGTCCCTGAGTTATTTCCTCATACTTCTTTTCATTCTTAAGATGATGAATTATTCCCATTACTTCTTTCATCTGCATAACTCCTTATCCGCTCAGTCCTGCAACTGTTTTTGTCGTATCATCAATTCCTTCGTTTCTCAAAACCGTACCTATTTGAGAATTACTCAAAACCTTTTCTTCTTCTCCCACAACTGTAATTTGATCTTGTGAAGCAATAACAGAATTATTGCCTACAACTACGTTCTCACCAATAATAGCCTTTCTTATTACAACTCCTTGTCCAATCCTAGCACCAGACATAATAATTGAGTCCTTTATACTAGACCCTTTCCCAATATAAACATCTGGAAAAAGTATGGAATGCTCTAAATCTCCATTAACCAAACATCCATCTGATACCAGTGCTCTCTCAATATGAACATCAGGAGCTATATATTGCGGAGGTTGTGCTATAGATGCCGAATAAATATTCCAACCACTACTAAAGAAATTTAGAAACTCAGTATCTTCTAGCATATCCATACTCGCTTCCCAATAGCTTTCTACAGTACCAACATCTCTCCAATATCCTTCAAAGTGATAAGCGCACATTTCCAAGTCTTCCTTTAACATACGAGGAATTACATTTTTACCAAAATCATTAGCTGAATTAGCATCTGAAACATCCTTCTTTAAGTATTCCTTCAAAATATCCCAATTAAAAATATATACCCCCATCGAGGCTAAATTACTTTTAGGAATCTGAGGCTTCTCTTCAAAATCTATAATTTTATCATTTTTATCTGTATTCATTATGCCAAAACGAGGTGCCTCATCCCACTCCACTTCCACAACTGATATTGAAACATCAGCTTGCTTTTCTTTGTGGTTCTGTAACATACGAGAATAATCCATTTTATAAACGTGATCTCCTGATAAAACCAAAACATATTTTGGATCATACTTCTCAATAAAATTAAAATTTTGATAAATAGCATGAGCTGTTCCCTTATACCATTCACCACCATTCTCTCTTACATAAGGTGGCAATATCGTTGCTCCACCATTTTCCATCCCGCACTGCAAATCCCAAGCACTACCACTTCCAATATAAGAATTAAGTACAAGAGGTTTATACTGTGTTAAAATACCCACCGTATCAATCCCAGAATTAATGCAGTTGCTTAAACTAAAGTCAATTATTCTGTATTTCCCTCCAAAGGGTACCGCTGGTTTGGCAAGATTCTTTGTCAACCGTCGTAATCTACTGCCCTGTCCACCAGCTAAGAGCATAGCAATACATTCTTTCCTTTCCATTATCTCAACTCCCGTAATAAATATTATAATCCTCGCTACTGCTTTTTATCTATAATCACAGGCTTAAGATTCCATATTCCTACTGAATACTCGTTAATTGTTTTATCACTAGAAAAGTCACCTGAATGTGCTATATTTGCAACACACATCTTTAACCATTTCCTTCTCTCTTGATACAGTTCATCAATTTTTTTCTGTGCATTAATATACGAGTATAAATCCTTTAAAACAAAATACTCATCATTGTGATCAAAAAGATGTTCATATATAACTCTAAATTCTTCATTATTAGAACTTAAAAACCCATTAATTAGTTGTTCTGTAAGTTGTCCTATTACTCCTTCTCTATTACACAAATCTCGAGGTGAATACCCACCATATCTATAATAATTCAAAACCTCTTTTGAATTTAAACCAAAGGCAATAAAATTCTCATCTCCCACTTCTTCTAGTATTTCAACATTAGCCCCATCCAATGTTCCTATCGTAACTGCTCCATTCATCATAAACTTCATATTACCTGTCCCTGATGCTTCCTTAGTTGCAGTGGAAATTTGTTCACTCACATCAGCCGAAGGAATAACCAATTGTGCCAATGATACATTGTAATTCTCCAAAAAAACAACTTTAATTTTCCCTTTAATAGTCTTATCGTTATTTATTTTTTCTGCTAAGGTATTAATAAGCTTGATAATCTTTTTGGCAAAATAATACCCAGGTGCTGCTTTCCCTGCAAAAATAAAAGTTCTAGGACTTATATCCATATTGGGATTTTTTATTAATTCGTTATATAGATACATGATGTGAAAAATATTAAGTAATTGCCTTTTATAAGCATGAACTCGTTTGATATGAATATCAAAAATTGAGTTAGTATCAATTTGCCACCCATATTCATCCTTAATAAAGCTGGCTACCTTCTCCTTATTTTCAGTCTTTATTTTGGCAATTCCCTCTTGAAAAGAAACTTCGTTCTTATACTGCAACAGATTCTTTAAATCTGTGGGATGGTTAATCCAGCTAGAACCAATGGTCTTTGATATTAAATCGGCTAAATTAGGATTAGCAATTAAAAGCCATCTACGATGTGTAATTCCATTTGTCTTATTACTAAATTTATAAGGGAAATATTTATAAAAGTCATGCATAACCTGCTCTTTCAATATCTCTGTGTGTATTTTAGCTACACCATTAATACTGTGACTACCTACAATAGATAAAGGCGCCATTTTAACATATCCATCACTTATTATTGCCATCTCCCCGATTTTTTCTCCATCAAAATGCCCATCACTCAATTCCTTGCAGAAGCGCTCATTGATTTCATTGACAATCATGTATATTCTCGGTAATAACTCCTTAAATAATCCAATCGGCCACTTTTCTAAAGCTTCCGGTAATGTTGTATGATTTGTATATGAAACTGTAGCAACAGTTATTTTCCAAGCTTCATCCCAACCCATTCCTTCTTCATCTAACAATATTCTCATTAGCTCCGGTATCACTAAAGCAGGGTGCGTATCATTAATATGGATAGCAATTTTTTGGGAAAAATTATGAAGAGTCGAATGCTGCTTTTTCTTATATCTACGTACAATACTCTGTAAACCTGCTGAAACAAAGAAATACTGCTGTTTAAGTCGCAACTTTCTTCCTTCATAAAAGCTGTCATCCGGATAAAGAATTTGCGAAATAGATTCTGCAGAATATTTTCTCTCCACTGCTTTTAAATAGTCTCCTCTTCGAAAAGATGAATAATCGAAATTCTCTTCTGGAGCTTCCGCACTCCAAAGACGCAGGGTATTAATCACATCATTGTGATATCCAATTATGGGAATATCATAAGGTACAGCTAAAGCTGACTCATATTCTTCGTGAATAAAGACAGTTCTCCCCTCCACATAATCAACTCTAACCTTCCCTCCAAAGTGCACATCTACCGCTTTATCAGGCTTGCGTAATTCCCACGCATACCCATTTTTAAGCCAATCATCCGAGATCTCTACTTGTTCCCCATCCTTAAATTTTTGTTGAAACATGCCATACCGATATCTTATACCACAACCATGACCCGGCAAATTAAGTGATGCCAAAGAATCTAAAAACGCAGCTGCTAGCCTCCCCAAGCCACCGCTTCCTAGTCCAGCATCTTCTTCCTTATTTTCTAATTCTTTTAGGTTTATACCTAATTCCTCTAACCCTTTTTCTACAACATCCTTTATCCCAGTATTAATAAGATTGTTAGTTAAAAGCCTACCCAATAAGAACTCAATAGAAAAATAATAAACCTGCTTTTCTTCCTTTTGGGAATACATCTTATTAACTTTATACCATTTATCACTTAAATAATCTCGAATCATTCTAGCTAAAACATTATATTTTTCAAGGTCACTACCATCTTCAATTGATTTTCCATACAATATTTTAAACTTATCAATATAAAATTTTTTAAAGGTATCCTTATCCTTAAACATTAGTAGCCTCCCCTTCTAGTCTTCTTCCTTGAATTATTCTTCCTTTTAAAATGATTCCCTATTTCTTTTACCTTCTTTAAAACAATATACGCTAAAGGAGGAACTGTAATCACCAAAGAAAATGGTTGCTCATGACACTCTACTTCTTCAGAAACAATTTTCTTTTCATTTCTCTTGCCCGATCCTCCATACTGCTCTAAATCACTATTAAATATTTCTTTGTAAGTACCTTCTTGAGGAACACCTATGCGGTAGTCTTCATAGTATTGAGGTGTAAAATTACATAAAACCACAACAAATTCTTGAGCACTTTTACTCCAACGCAAAAACACAATAATACTTTGTTGGTTATTATGACAATCGATCCATTGAAAGCCCTCCCAACCTTGATCAAGCTCCCAAAATGCCTTCTCTTTTCTATAAAACCTATTTAAATCCTTCACATATTCTTTAAATTTTCTGTGCATCTCAAAATCAAGAAGTTTCCATTCCAAGGTCTCATAATATCTCCACTCAATAAACTGAGCAAACTCTCCTCCCATGAATAATAACTTTTTTCCAGGATGAGATATCATATAGCCAAAAAAGTTTCTGAGATTAGCAAACTTTTGCCAATAATCCCCGGGCATTTTTTCGATAAGTGATCTTTTTCCATGAACCACCTCATCATGCGATAAAGGCAAAATGAAATTTTCCGAAAAAGCATACATAAAAGAAAAGGTCAATAAATTATGAACCCCACTCCTGAAAAGAGGATCCTTTTCCATGTAACTCAAGCTATCATTCATCCAACCCATATTCCACTTAAAATTAAAACCCAACCCTCCTGCATATGTAGGTCCAGTAACTAAAGGCCATTCTGTTGACTCCTCCGCTATCATAAGTGCCTGAGGAAAATAAGAAAACACAACCTCATTTAACTGTTTTATTAAAGCAATAGCGTTTAAATCACCATTCCCACCATATTGATTAGGACTCCACTCACCATGTTCTTTAGCATAATCAAGATACAACATACTAGCTACAGCATCAACTCTTATCCCATCAATATGAAAAACATCAAACCAAAATACAGCATTTGAAATCAAGAAACTTTTTACTTCAGGTCTGCCATAATCAAATTTCATCGTGCCCCAGCCCTTGATTTCCTCTGATTCATACAAAGGCGTACCATCAAACTGTGCTAAACCATGAGCATCTTTACAAAAATGTGCTGGTACCCAATCAAGAATAACACCCAATCCTTTTTGGTGACAACAATCAACAAAATACATAAAATCGGAAGGGCTCCCATATCGGCTAGTAACAGCATAATATCCTGTAATTTGATAACCCCAAGAACCATCAAAAGGATGTTCACAAACTGGCATTAACTCTATATGGGTATATCCCATTTCTACCACATATTTTACAAGTATATCGGCCAATTCACGGTAATTATATAAACTACCATCTTCCTTTCTTTTCCACGATAACAAATTTACTTCGTATATTAGTTGAGGTTTATTATAAATATCCTGTTCCTTTTTCTTACCTTTATTCCACTTCTTATCATTCCATTTGTATTCATTTATATTAAATACACAAGATGCCGATTTAGGTCTAACCTCAGCCCAAAACGCATAAGGATCCGCCTTATGTAGTACTTCACCACAATTCGTAACTATTTCGTATTTGTAATTATCCCCACCTTTTACATTAGGTATAAAACTAGTCCATATTCCTGACTTGTCAATCTTTTTCATCGAATTTAATTTACCCTGCCAACCATTAAAGTCACCTATAACTCTAACCTCATTCGCATTAGGTGCCCATACAGAAAATCTAACCCCGTTTTGCCCATTTTCTTCAACTATATGAGCTCCCAGCATTTCATAGCTTTTAAAAAGATTACCCTGATTAAATAAGTAAATTTCATCAGCCGTTGGATTACTATTTTTCACAATCGTGCTCCTCTCATAAAACTTATATATTAATTTAACTATATTTATACTTATTACTACATTGTTTTTTTAATTGTATACAATATCTTATTTCATTATAACATACTGTCTAACAATTAACTCAAAGATAATATTCATTTTTAATTATATTTTTTTTATATCACGTAACCATAAACAAGCTGCTCCTACTACACCACCGTAATAACCTTGAACAGATTTATATATTTCTACTTTTCCCCTCAAAGTATGAAATATCTCATTATTAATCTTACTCATTAGATTTTGTGTTACTATCTCATCAGCCTCAGCTACCCCTCCACCCAAACTTATTTTACTTGGATTAAATAAATTTATAAGATTTGTAAGTCCAATTACCAAATAGGATATAGTTTCATCAACAACCTCTTTGGCTATAGAATCACCTTCACGATATGCCTGAAAAATAGCTTCAGTTGACAACAAGTTATCGTTCCCTATTTTTTTTAAAAAATTCTCTTTTTCTATACCTTTCATTCTTTCCTTAGTTCTCCTCACAATCCCCGATGCGGAAATTAATGTTTCCCAGCATCCTTTACGACCACAAGTACATTGATAACCATTAGGTTCTATTACCATATGTCCAGCCTCAACTCCCGAACCGGAAGCCCCATTAAAAAGATGACCATTAATAATCAATCCTGACCCCACCCCAGTACCAAGAGTTATACTAAGAAGAGTTTTTGCTCCAATCCCACCACCAAAAAAATATTCTCCAAGACACGCTGCGTTAGCATCATTTATCAATCTAAGAGGAATTCCAGTTGGAGCTGTTATCCTGTTTCTTATTTCTATATTTTCCCATCCTAAATTCGAACAATATAAACACTGTCCGTTGCTATCATCAACTGCTCCTGGTAGAGCCAGCCCTACCCCATCTATGTTTTTCGTAACAGATCTTTTATATGTATTTATAATTCCTGCTATTTGTCCTAATACATATTCTGAACCCTTTTCTAGTTTTGTAGAAATAACAGCCTCCTCATAAATCTTGCCCTCCGAATCAACTAATCCTGCCTTAATCTTTGTTCCACCTACATCTATCCCTAAAACTGACCTAATTTTGTTTTCCATACTAATAATATAACCCCCTTATATGCAAACTAACATTTACATATGTCTATTGTTTAGAATATATTGTATAAATAAAATATACGTCATTTGCTTTTAAAATAACCTTTATAAAAATTATTTTCACTCACTACCTTTTATTATCTCACCTTATATTTATTATTGCAATTAGATTTAGCGAAAAAATTTTTAGTACTAAACTAACTCCTTTATAACTATGTTTTAACACGAAGACACACTTTAGGGGATTAATAATGACTTCTGAAATAATTTGGCAAAGTACAATTGCTGGTTTAGCAACATTACTCGGCGCAATAATAATATTACTTACGGGACAGTTAGAAGAAAAAGCTCTCGCATTTTTACTTGGTTTTGCAGGGGGGATCATGACATCTGTAGTTATTTTCGACCTTATTCCATCATCTCTTGTGTATGGAAATGCCCTCGTTGCTTTACTTGGTTTTTGTGCTGGTCTAATCTTTATGCTATCTTTAGATATAATTATTGCCCTTTGTCCTTCCTTGAAAAATAAAAACTTAATTGAAAGTAACAACCGTCTCTTGAAAATGGGTTATCTCATTGCTATCGGTATTGCTCTCCATGACCTTCCTGAAGGCATTGCTATTGCAGTTGGCTACGCTGCAGAAAACGATTTGGGTCTTATTATCGCTTTATCTATAGGTTTGCATAATATCCCAGAAGGCATGGCAATAGCCGCTCCTTTAGCTATGAGCAAAATTCCCAAATCAAGAATTATCATTATTTGTATCCTTATAAGCTTCTTTACACCAATAGGAGCACTGCTTGGCATTCTGCTAATAAATATATCATCACATTTTATTTCATTATTATTAGCTCTGGCAGGTGGAGCAATGGCTTTCATTGTAAAGAATGAACTTATTCCTGAATCACACCACAAACACCCTAGTTTTGCTCGTTTCGGATTCGTCATCGGTATTATCTTAATCCTGCTTATAGGAATATATCACTCCTAATAGTAAACACTATGTATCATGGCAAGGGAGGACTTTTATGTATCATTTCTCTACAAACGCTTACAGCCTAACTATAATCGGGGTTCTTACCGGAATAATTAACGGCTTATTGGGCATTGGTGGTGGCACAATTCTCATTCCAGCTATGGTTTTCCTTCTTGAAGAAGAACAACATATCGCTCATGGAACTTCATTGGCAATAATATTGCCTACAGCTATTGTCAGCACATTTATTTATCAAGCTAACAATCACATGAACTGGGAACTAGCTTTGAAAATTGCTG
Organism: Clostridia bacterium; assembly: GCA_028684195.1. Classification (GTDB taxonomy): domain Bacteria; phylum Bacillota; class Peptococcia; order DRI-13; family DTU073; genus JAQUGH01. The sequence goes on from JAQUGH010000011.1 coordinate 20,341, forward strand.
TTAGCGGTATGTTTGGAGGATACCTGGGAGCCCGATTGATGGAGCATATCCCAGCTACTTATCTGCGAAAAATTTTCGGTTCCTTTATGTTTGTAGCAGGATTAAGGATGATTCTCTTATGATCATCTATATTATCGGCTTTTTTATGGGAATTTTAAGTGGACTTGCCATTGGAGGCGGAACTCTTCTTATCCCATCCCTCGTCATATTCATGAACATTTCTCAACACACCGCCCAAGGAGTTTGTTTAGCATCCTTTATTCCCACCGCTATTGTGGCCGTAATAACCCATATTCACCAAAATAATGTAAAAATACGACTAGCCTTGTATCTCACCCTTGGTGCTTTAATTGGAGCTGTACTCGGAGCGACTTTGGCCAACCATATCAACCCTTTCATACTCAAGAAAATTTTTGGCGTATTCTTAATATTAATGGGCATCTACCAATTTTTGGGGGAATCACATACTTAGGACACTTGGTGACAAAAGAGAACCGTCCCCGATTGTCACCCGAAGTGAATGAATGAAAAAAGCTAGAGAATTTAATTCTCTAGCTTTTTCTTAGCTCCATCAAGATATTTTTTTGCTCTCTTTATAGCTTGCTTAACTTGTTCAGGTGACGTCCCTCCATATGTGCAACGACGTTTGACCACATTATCAAGAGCAAGTGCAGCGTAAACATCCTCGCCAATGAGCTTTATATTTGCTTCGTTCTCCTTCATCAGATGTGCATTAAATTCCTCTAAGGTTAGATCCTCTAAATTTTTACTTTTATTTATACAGTAGTTAACCAGTTCCCCTACTATGCGATGAGCATCCCTAAAGCTCATTCCCTTTCTTACCAAGTAATCAGCTAAATCCGTAGCGTTTGAATAACCTTTTCCAGCCGCTTTACGCATATTTTCTTTATTAAAAGTTAAAGTAGCTATCATAGGAGTAAATATCAGCAAACATTTTTGAACATTATCTACTCCATCAAAGAGAGCTTCTTTATCCTCTTGCATATCTTTATTATAAGCTAAAGGTATCCCCTTCATAACAGTTAAAATTGTTAAAAGATCCCCATAAACTCGTCCTGTTTTACCTCTAATAAGCTCTGCTACATCAGGATTCTTTTTTTGAGGCATAATGGAAGAACCTGTACTATAAGCATCATCCAAATTAACAAAGCTCCACTCTTGACTTGCCCAAAGTACTATTTCTTCACAGAAGCGAGAAAGATGTACCATAATAAGAGACAATGCTCCGAGCATTTCTATGACATAATCCCTATCTGAAACACTATCCATGCTGTTTTCCGAAACATTTAAAAATCCTAACTGCTCGGCAACCATTTTCCTATCTAATGGAAAAGTAGTTCCTGCCAATGCCCCTGAACCTAAAGGCATTACATTAGTTCTTTTATAGCAATCTTCTAACCGCTCAAAATCACGTTTGAACATTTCTACATACGCCATCACATGATGCCCGAGAGTGACAGGCTGGGCTATTTGAAGATGGGTATAACCCGGCATAATTGTGTCACTATGTTTTTCAGCAATACTAACTAATGTTTCTACCAATCCAAACAACAATTCCTGCGTTCTTACGATCTGATCTTTTGCATACATTCTCGTATCAAGAGTTACTTGATCATTACGACTTCTTGCCGTATGTAATTTTTTGCCTGAGGGACCTATTTTCTCAATTAAAAGTGTCTCCACATTCATATGAATATCTTCAGCTTCTACAGAAAATTCAATCGTTCCTTTCTCAATTTCACTTAACAGCTCATTTAGACCCCAAATTATTTTCTCCGTTTCTTCTTTTGCTATAATTCCCGTTTTACACAGCATTCGAGCATGTGCAATGCTTCCTATAATATCATAGTGATATAGACGTTGGTCAAAATTAATGGATGAATGAAAATCATCCATTAAGCTATCCGTTTTCTTCTGGAAACGTCCTCCCCATAATTTCATCCTAATTACCTCCCGTGAAAAAAGGGGATGATACTCATCCCCTTTTCTTATCATCTACATTAGATTTTAACACTCTTAAACTACTTCAAACCCGTCCTGTTTTTCATTAAAGCACGAACCTTCAAGGGAAGACCAAATAGGTTAATAAATCCTTCCGCATCTTTCTGATTATATACCTGATCCTCACTAAAAGTCGCCATCTCTTCATTATATAAGGAATATGGTGCCTTTGTCCCTGCCGGTGTGCAATTTCCTTTATAAAGCTTTAACCTTACTGTGCCTGTAACAGTTTGTTGCGTAACATCTACGAAAGCATCCAAAGCCTCACGTAGAGGATGGAACCAAACACCATCATAAATTAGCTCAGCATAACGCTTCGCAATAAGCTCTTTGTAATGAAGCGTCATCCTATCAAGTGTCAATAATTCCAATTCCTCATGTGCTTTATATAAAACCGTTCCACCTGGTGTTTCATAAACTCCACGAGATTTCATCCCCACTAAACGATTCTCTACCATATCAGCAATACCTACTCCATTAGCACCAGCTATTTCATTAAGAGTCTCTATTAGTTTTACTGGCGTCAACTTCTTCCCATCAACAGCAACAGGTATCCCTTTTTCAAATTGAATTTCTATGTAAGTTGCTTTATCTGGGGCCTTCTCCGGTGGCGTAATCATCAGCAGCAAATCATTTTTTGGCTCATTAGCCGGATCTTCCAAATCTGCCCCCTCGTGACTTAAATGCCACAAATTTCTGTCCATACTGTAAGGACATTCTTTGGTAACAGGAATAGGAATATTACGCTCCTCTGCAAATTCAATTGCCTGTTCCCGAGATTTAATATCCCATATCCGCCAAGGAGCTATAATTTCCATTTCTGGTGCCAATGCCTTAATAGTTAATTCAAATCGTACTTGATCATTACCTTTTCCTGTTGCACCATGTGCTATTGCTTCCGCTCCCTCTTTGCGGGCTATTTCTACTAATCTTTTTGAAATAAGTGGACGAGCAAAAGACGTTCCTAAAAGATACCTCCCTTCATATACAGCTCCTGCTTTTAACGTTGGAAAAATATAATCCGTAACAAATTCCTCTTTTAAGTCTTCAATATATAATTTGCTGGCACCTGACTTAATTGCCTTCTCCTGTAAGGGCTCTAATTCTTTCCCTTGCCCAACGTCCACAGCAACAGCTATAACTTCATATCCATAATTTTCTTTAAGCCAAGGAATAATAATCGAAGTATCTAACCCTCCTGAATACGCTAATACAACTTTCTTCACTTTAATTTCCCCCTTAAAATCATCATATAATTATTATTAAATTTTACTAGAGCAGAACATCCAAAATTGCTTTATGCGCGTGTAATCTGTTTTCTGCCTCATCAAAAATTGCCGATTGAGATCCTTCCAAAACTTCAGCGGTTATTTCCTCTCCTCGATGAGCTGGTAAGCAATGCAACACCATCGCATCCTTTTCTGCAAAAGTTAATAGCTTTTTGTTAATTTGATACCCAGCAAACGCTTTGCGTCTCCTTAACGCTTCTTCCTCCTGCCCCATGCTCGTCCAAACATCAGTGTACAGTATGTGTGCTCCTTTTACAGCCTCTTCCGGTTCACAAACCACATTTATCTTTCCACTATTTTTCGCCAGAAGTCTTGCGTCCTGAATAACCAAAGGATCAGGTTCGTATTCCTTTGGACAAGCAATTGACACTTCCATATCCATAATAGCACCCGCCAACATCAAACTATGTGCCATATTATTTCCATCACCAATGTACGCTAACTTAAGACCTTCTAAAGTACCTTTATGTTCCCAAATAGTTAAAAGATCCGCAAGAACTTGGGTAGGATGGTACCCATCCGTTAACCCGTTTATAACAGGAACATCAGCATATTTAGCCAATTCAAGCACCTCTTGGTGTTCAAAAGTACGAATAAGAATTCCATCTACATATCGTGCCAATACTCTCGCTGTATCCTCAATGGGTTCTCCTCTGCCAATTTGTGAATCATTTTCATTGATAAAAATTCCCGTGCCTCCCAAATGATACATAGCAGTTTCAAAAGAAACTCGTGTTCGTGTTGAAGATTTTTTAAATATCATTGCCAAAGTTTTCCCTTGAAGATGCTGATGAGGTATCCCTGCTTTTTGTTTGCTTTTTAAATCTTTAGCCACCTGAAGGAGATACCAAATTTCATCCTTACTAAAATCAGATAACGTTATATAATCTCTTCCCCTTAAATTCACAATGTTCACTCCCTAAATTAACAATGTCTGATGATCCATTTCTATATATTATCATACAATATTTATTCTCACTTTACCATCCAAAAACTACTTGTTCTCACATACCATTTTTAAAGCTTCCCCAATAATTTCAATTCCCTTATCTAAATCTTCATATGATATGTTCAAGGGTGGTGCTAAACGTAATACTTTACTTTGAACGCAATTTATTAAGAGCCCTTTCTCCTGACAAATATCTTGAACTTTTTTACCTTCAATGCTAAGTTCAACTCCAGTCAAAAGCCCCAAACCCCTAACATCCTTTATAATCGGCATTTGATTTTTAAAAGATAGCAACTTTTCTTTTAAATAGTCACCTTTTCCTTTAGCCTGCCGTGGTAACTTCTCGCCAATGATAACTGTTAAAGTTGCTATAGCCGCTGCCGTAGCTAACGGATTCCCTCCAAAAGTGGTCGCATGTTGCCCCGGTCCAAAAACATTTGCTGCATCGCCACAAGCTACCAACGCCCCAATTGGAACTCCGCCACCTAACCCCTTAGCCAAGGTAAAGACATCAGGTTCTATCCTATAATTCTGATAAGCAAAAAGTTCACCCGTTCGACCCAAGCCAGCTTGAACCTCATCCAGCATCAAAAGAATATCATGTTCCTCGCAAAGCTCTTTCACACCTTCCATATATTGAAGTGATGCTTGATGAACTCCCCCTTCTCCCTGCAGAGGTTCCAGTAAAATTGCACAGGTTTGAGGAGTAATTGCCTTTTCAAGTGCCTCCAAATCATTATAAGGTACATATTTAAAACCTGGCATTAACGGTTCAAATCCTTTTTGATACTTTGCCTGTCCAGTCGCCGCAAGAGTTGCCAAGGTTCTTCCATGAAAAGAATTCAAGGCAGTAATTATTTCGTAACGACCCGGTCCGTATTTTTCGTACGACCATTTCCGAGCTAATTTGATAGCTCCTTCATTTGCTTCAGCCCCACTATTACAGAAGAACACCTTATCTCCACAGGAGTTATCAACAATCATTTTAGCTAACTGTACCTGAGGTTCTATCCAATAAAGATTAGAACAATGAAGGAGAAGTTCCGCCTGTTCCTTTATCGCCTTAACCACTCTTGGATGACAATGTCCAATATTATTAACAGCAATTCCACTTACCATATCCAAATATTTGTTACCATCAGCATCCCAAACATAACTTCCCTTTCCCCTAACTAAAGCATACGAATGACGACTATAGGTATTCATTACATATTCTTCTCCCATTTTAACAATCATATCATTATTCATTTTTAAATCTCCCATCCATTTTAACAATAGTTTAACAATAGTTTAACAATAGTTTAACAATGGTTCAACTATTGTTAAACTACGATCTATACTCAGCATTAATTGATACATAATCATAGGTTAAATCACAGCCCCAAGCCGTCCCCTTATAATCGCCAAGATTTAAGTCAACCGTAATAACCACTTCATCTTTCTCCAAAACTTTCATGGCTAAATCTTCATCAAAATTCAGTCCTCTTCCTTTTTGGGCAACCAATAGCTCCCCTAGATATATATCTACTAAATTCGGTTCGAACTCCGCTCCCGAATAGCCAAGAGCACATACTACCCGTCCCCAGTTGGCATCTTTCCCAAAAATCGCAGTTTTTACTAAATTAGAACCTACTATACTCCGAGCTGCCTTCTTAGCGGTCGCTTCACTTGGCGAATTAATAACTCTGACTTCCAAAAATTTTGTTGCCCCTTCCCCGTCATGAGCTATCATCTTGGTCAAGGTTATACAAACTTCCTTCAATGTCTTAGCAAAATTTTTAAAATCCTCGCTGTTTTCATCCTCTATAAAAGTATTTCCTGCTTGACCATTTGCTATTACTAGCAAAGTATCATTTGTACTTGTATCACCGTCAACAGTAAGCATATTAAAAGAATCCTTATTAGCCATAACTAGAGCCTTCTGTAAACACTCTTTACTTATAGCTACATCCGTTGTCACAAAGCCCAGCATCGTAGCCATATTGGGGTGTATCATACCTGATCCTTTTGCCATAGCCCCTAGCAAAATCTTTTTTTTATCAATTTCTATTTCCACAGCAACTTCTTTGGAGACTGTATCAGTTGTCATTATCGCTTGTGCAGCAAGATGTCCCTTATCGTTGGACATATCACTGCCGGCAACTTTTATCCCTTTTATAATTCTATCCATAGGTAACTGCATTCCAATCACGCCAGTTGAAGCTACCAGAAGCTCCTCACTGCTACAACCGACAAGCTTTGCCGCTTCCTCAGTCATCTTTAAAGCATCACTGTAGCCTTCCTCTCCTGTACAGGCATTGGCACAACCACTATTAATCACAAAACCCCTGAATTCTTGACACTCCATTAAATGCTTTTTAGAAACCAGTACCGGTGCGGCGCAAAACTTATTAGTCGTAAATACCCCTGCCGCTACCGCACTACTTTGTGAAACAATAAAAGCTAAGTCATAGCGATCCTGATACTTTATTCCGCTCTTCGCTACTCCCACTTTAAAACCTTGAGGTGTTGCAATTCCACCATCTTTTATGAATTTATATTTCAATAAAAACACCGCCTTGTTAATTATCTATTTTTCAAGGAAACATAGCTAGTTTAGGCAACCCCATATCTTCATCAATCCCAAACATGATATTCATATTTTGAACCGCCTGCCCTGAAGCCCCTTTCGTCAAATTATCTATTACAGAAACTAGAATAAGCCGCCCCGTTCTTTTATCTAATGAAAACCCAATATCACAAAAATTAGTCCCTCGAACCCATTTTGTTTGAGGACATTCTCCCTTAGGAAGAACTCTTACAAATTGCTCTTTTTCATAATAAGCCTTGTATATCTCTTCTATTTTATCTATATCCATTGTTTTAGGCATCGTATATATTGTACTCATCATACCTCGTGTCAAAGGCAATAAATGTGGGGTAAAACTTATTTTGATATCTGTTTCTGCAATTGCGGATATTTCTTGTTCTATCTCCGGCGTATGACGATGATTTGGCAAACCATAGGCTTTGAAATCTTCATTAATTTCACTATGCAGCGAACTCACCCTCAAACCTCTGCCCGTTCCGCTTGCCCCCGATTTACTATCAATAATAATAAATTTATCATCAAGTATTTTTTCTTTTAAGAGAGGATAAAGAGCTAAAATAGCCGTTGTCGGATAGCACCCGGGATTAGCTACAACTCTCGTCTCTTTTATAAGTGACCTATTAATTTCCGGTAATCCGTAAACAACCTTCTGCAACATTTCTTCCGTCGGACCTATTTTCTTGTACCATTCTGTATAAACTCGAGGATCTTTTAGCCGAAAATCCGCTCCCAAATCAACAACTTTTTTACCCTTTTTAAAAATTTTTTCCACAAACGGTACGCTTAGCCCATGTGGTAATGCAAGAAATACTACATCAGCCTCTTCAATTAATTTAGGATCATCGGGAGCACTGCATACCATATCAACAATCCCACGAAGATGAGGATAAACCTCTGAATAAACTTTATCAACGTAACTTCTTGTACCCAGACCAACTAACTCCACCTCTGGATGTTGAGTTAAAACCCTTACAAGTTCTTGTCCCGTATATCCAGTTGCTCCTACTATACTTGCTTTAAGCATTTTAATTTCCTCCACTTTTTAATTCTATATTTAATTACTTTTTTATTTATACCCCTATCCAAAGTCCGCCTTATAATTATACATATGTTTGTATAATTATGCAATGGGCTTTTCGACATTTATCCAAGATAAAGTGAAACTTCTTTCAGTAGGATTTTTTATCCCACTCCAGAAGTTAGTTTGAAACAAAGTGTTAATATTTTACTTTTACTCTATTTTACTGTTTTATAATGTTATCTAGCAATTATCTCTCTTCTTTCCTGTTCTTTTATAATCTCGTTTACAAAAAGCGTTGTTTCCTCCATCAAGTCTAGCACCGGAAAATTCTTTTGAAGAATACCAAGATGATTTTTGATTACTTTTATTGTGGGACGCGTTGAATAATTTCGAGGTACGAAAGCAACTACTCCTATTGTTCCATTATTTAATCGCACCGCTGTTCCTATTGGATAAGGTGCAATATTCCTGCTAAAAGCTTTAACAACATCTGGATGAAAAGTTCTCCCACTTTCAGCGAGAATTAATTCTAAAGCTTGATAAGGATAGATCCTCTTACTTTTATCTGTATTTGTTACTAATTGATCATAATAATCAGCTACACTTGTAATAGCTGCATAAATATTTATATTCTCTCCTTGCAAACTTCTCGGATATCCTGTTCCATCATATTTTTCATGATGTTGATACGCAACATGTGCAATTAATATATTAAGTTCTTTATTATTCCTTAAAATATCAAAGCCATATGTTGTATGTTCAGGACCATCTCCTAATGACTTTCCAATATCATGGAGAAGTGAACCCATACCTAAAATCTTTAGCTTTAAATCATCTAAATGAAGTGCCATTCCCGTAAGAATACTTAAGACACTCACACCAACAGAATGACTATACATATATGAATTACTACTACGAGGATCCATAATTTGCACCAATAAATCTGGAACCCCTTTTAAATCATCCAATATTTTGTTTATCATACCACTCACTGGTTTTAAATCTAAATCGCTTTGCATACGGGCATTTTCAACAACATTTTTTAATGCTTTAACCGTTTGAAGCCTCACTCTATCGTTAATTACATCTTCAACTTCCAGTGGTCCTAGAATTTCATCTTTAACGTACACAAACGGAATCCCGAAAATATTTAATTTTTTTATATATAACTTGTTTAATCCAACTCCGGAACTTAAAAGCACTCTCCCTGCGTCATCATAAATGGTTCGTGCAACACACATGCCCTCTTTAAGCTCATCAATATCAATTGCTCGCATAATTCATCTCTTCCTTTTATTAAATTAAATTACAGTAGATAAATTTAATAAGATGACTAGTCTATTTTCTAATCTAGCAATCCCTTTAATAAATTCTTTATCTATTTTTGAATAAATCTCATCACAAGATTTTATGTCCTCATCGTCCACATAAAGAACTTCTTGAACCTGATCTACAAATATACCTACAGCATTTTTTCCCTGTTTTATAACAACTATCCTAGTTTCTTTAGTTTCCTCCATGCTTTCCATATTAAAGCGCTTCTTTAAATCAATAATAGGTATCACATTCCCACGAAGATTAATAATTCCCAAAACATATTCCGGCGTATTCGGCAACTTATTTGTTTTTTGTGGCTTTATAATTTCATTAACTGACAATATGCTAGTTCCGTATTCTTCCTTTCCGAGCTTAAAAATTACATACTGCATACCCAAATTATTATCCCCCTTTCAATTCATACATTTCATTAAATACAACTATTCGACATTAGATTATCATATTCATCTTTTTTTGACAAACTATTATTTTATGATAAACTATCTAAAATAACAGAAATCTTCTGAACTATAATCTGCATATATTTATAATATTCATTCTTGTATTTTAGATACTTCACAATTAATAAATTGATTAAGGCATA